>JAULZZ010000042.1:0-2305 GCA_032117095.1 Paenibacillus sp. | reverse complement strand
TGTTTTTGTTTCGGACACCGCTTGTAACACTTCGTTGAGCAATCCACGCCGGTCTTGTCCCGTAATCTCAATGTCCACGGAGTAATTGGCCTCAACCGTCTTCGTCCATTCGACTTCGATGATGCGGTGTGGCTCTTCACTGCCTACTTCATCGGTAAAAAACAAATTGGCACAGTTACTTCGATGCACCGAAACCCCTCTGCCCCGTGTCACATACCCAATGATGTCATCTCCCGGAACGGGATTGCAACAACGTGCAAATCGGACGAGCAAATTTTCGATGCCCTTGACGTGCACGCCTTGCGTGTGACGCACTGGCGGTTTCGTGCCTGTTGCCTTCTCGCGCAAAGGCAAGGGGCGTAGGAGTGGCGTGAGCGGAGGCAGTTCCTCCACTGGTTTTTTTATCTCTGTGACCTCGGTACGCTTCGCCACATAGTCTTCCCGCTTTTCGCGCTTGAACCATTGTCTAATTTTGCTACGCGCATTTGAAGATTTGGTGATTTTGAGCCAATCTTGACTCGGGCCGTACGAATGCTTAGAAGTCAATATTTCGACAATATCGCCGGTGTGCAACTTGTAATCCAACGACACGATGCGCCCATTGACTTTGGCACCGACCGTTTTATTGCCAATCTCTGTATGAATGCGGTACGCAAAATCCAAAGGCACGGAACCCATGGGCAACTCAATGACTTCCCCTTTGGGGGTGAACACGTACACCAAATCCGTAAAAAAGTCCATGCGCAACGATTCCATAAATTCGGCTGCGTCTTGGGTGTCGTGTTGCAATTCGAGAATGCCCCGAAAAAAAGTCATTTTTTCTTCAAGGGTGCCGTTCCCCTTGTCTTGGTCTTCTTTGTGTTCTTTTCCTTCTTTATAGGCCCAGTGGGCCGCAATGCCGTATTCCGACGTGCGGTGCATGTCCAACGTACGAATTTGTACTTCTGTAGGTTCTCCATGGGGCCCGATGACTGTCGTATGCAGCGACTGGTACATGTTGGGCTTAGGCATCGCAATATAATCCTTAAATCTTCCTGGCATCGGTTTCCACAGCGTGTGAATAATGCCGAGCGTTGCATAACAGTCACGCAAGTTGTCCACGATAATTCGAATGGCGAGCAAATCATAGATCTCATTAAATTGCTTGTTTTTTTCCTTCATCTTCTTGTAAATGCTATAAATGTGCTTCGGTCGGCCACTCAATTCGGCAACGATGCCCATCTCCACAAGTTTGCCTTTGATCTCTAGAATGACCTCTTGGATGTGGCGTTCGCGCTCGACCCGTTTTTTTTGCATCAAATTGGCGATGCGGTAATACTGGGGCGCATTCAAATAACGCAAAGCGATGTCTTCCATCTCCCAACGCACCGTCGCAATGCCCAAGCGGTGTGCGATCGGACAAAACAACTCTAACGTTTCTTCGGCAATGCGCCGTTGGGCTTCTTCGCTTTGGTGCTTTAACGTGCGCATGTTGTGCAACCGATCCGCAAGCTTGATCAAAATAATCCGGATGTCTTGCGCCATCGCAATGAACATTTTGCGGTAGTTTTCGTTTTGGTGCTCTTCCTTAGACTTAAACTGGAACTTTTCTAACTTCGTTAATCCTTCTACGAGTTGGCGACACGTCCGCCCGAACTTCGCCTCGATGTGCTGTGCGGTCAACGGGGTGTCTTCGATCACGTCGTGCAACAGCCCACAAACGATGGTCGTCGCATCCATTTGTAACTCCACGAGAATGTACGCCACCGCCAACGGATGCAAAATGTATGGCTCTCCAGATTTACGGACTTGCCCTTCATGCGCCATCGCAGCAAACGTATACGCCTGCTCGATGCGTTGGACATCGGCACGTTTCATATAGGTGGCTGCTTTGGTGATGAGGGCCGTACGATCGAGCGGTTGCCTCTCCTCCATATGCACTCGGCACTCCTATCCCGAAATTCAGTGGTTACGATCTGTCCTGTTCACCCGACGGTTTTACGAACCCGAGTCGCTCCATCGCCACCGCACACGTTGCTTGGGCCACCGTTTGGGCGCGCAAAGCCCCTTCGGCCAACACCGCAGGAATACTCCCCGAAGTGCACCATGTGTGATACCGTTGTTGAATCGGTTCAACGACTGCTACGATCGCCTCTGCCACGTCTCGTTTGAAATCACCGTACCCTTTGCCTGCATACCGCGAGACGACCGTATCGACTGTATCAGACGTACAGGCCGCCAATATCGTAAGCAAATTACTGATCTCTGGCTGATGCTCCCAATCCAGCGCAATGCGCTGTCTCGAATCCGTCGTCGCTCGCTTCAA
>JAULZZ010000041.1:0-3051 GCA_032117095.1 Paenibacillus sp. | reverse complement strand
GCAAGATTTTGCACATGCACAGACGCTCGTGCTTTTCTTTACGTGCAATCATTGTCCGTATGTCATCGGTTCAGACGAAAATACGCGGCTCATTGCGGAAAAATATCGGGACCACGGTGTCGCCTTCGTCGGCATCAACGCCAACAGTACGACCGCGTATGAAGAAGATTCATATGCGCATATGGTCGAACGGATGCAGACACACCAGTTCCCTTGGGTATATTTGCACGATGAAACCCAACAACTCGCCACAACGTACGGGGCACTGCGCACGCCACATTTTTACGTGTTCGACGGGGAAAGAAAGCTCATCTATACGGGACGCGCGATAGACTCCCCACGAGACACGAGCCAAATGAAAACACACGAGCTAGACGATGCACTCCGCCAACACCTTGCGCATGAACCCATTTCCATTCCGGTGACGAACCCGATCGGTTGCAACATCAAATGGGCAGGCAAAGATAAAAAATGGATGCCAGCAGAGGCGTGCGACCTCGTATAGGCACGTTTTTGCAGACAAAAAGACGGGTGGTTCTCATCGTCCCCACGAGAGATATCCTCCGTCTTTTTTGCATGCTTTGTTTGGAGAGGGAAATCATCGGCAATACGCCAACTTGGGCAAAATTGGATCGTTGCACAGCGCATCACGCAACGCCTGTGGATCTGTCTTTCCTTTGTGTTGCTTCAAAATGTGCGCCAATCGCGTACGAATTCGGTTTTCCACCGTATGCACGTCTTGTACGGTGTATGGGAGGAAACGTTTGTATTTTGTCTGTGTAGCGAGGAGTTTTACAATGAGCATATCGCTCGTGACAGGGGGGCGTTCCGACCATAGAGAGCGTGAATCCTCTTTCACTTTCAGCGCGATGAGTTTCAACGACACATCACGTACGGAGGTGTGCTCCGGTAACTTGTAGGCATTGTAAATGTTTGTGAAATATTGTACGACAAGCGCTGCACACAAATAAGCAATCACCCCAGGGGTGAAGTTCGGATCAGACAAACATCGCATGGGAACATCAAAAGACGATGTGTTGTTGTTGGAATGAATTACTTGTTTCATATACAGTTGTGGGGGCGTTTTGGCGATTTGGGCGATCATCGCTCCTGCTTCCATGACGCTTCTGAGCACCTTTGCCACTTCGATGCCCATCGGATGATGGGCGCATTGCGCAAAGACGTGAAATTGACGACAATGTTCCCCTTCGTGCACCAATGCACTTCTCGTTTTTTTAAACTTGTTTGGGCTCGTTATCTCCTGCATGAGCAAATCGACATCGATGTATACGCGCTTTCTTTCGGATAAATATACTCGTCCATTTACATTTTTTGGAAATTTTACAAACACAATTTGATCATAATACACCTTCTGATTGGCGATGTCTTTCAACAAATATGCGCACAAAGAAGTCCATTTTTCCTGTCCAATGGTCGTCTTTTTATCTAGTGGAATATAAAAAGAAACGCCTTGGCAGGTTCCCGCACGCACAAACACGGTTTCGAAAAGGGGAAATTTTGTGAGTGTTTTCCCGTCTGCGATGAACGCCTCCCGTGGTTTTTTTGCGTTTCCCTCTGTTGGTTTTTTAGACCCTTCCATTGGGTTTTTAGGACACGCTAGCGGAATCATTTCTTTTGTAGGGTCACACGCTCTTTTCATAGAGGCAACCCAAGCATCCACTATCGCTTTTACCCAGGAAATGAATTTGGAAATGAAAGGAGGAAATGCCGCGTCTATGCGCATCGTTTTCCCATTTCCCCCCTTGGGGGGCGTGCCACTTTCCGCAACGATTGGCGAGGAGGAGCCGTACCCGTTGGCTGCGCAGTATTCTGGTATCGTCATACGGAATAACGTGTGCAATACAGGGCATAAGCTTCGAAAAGCCTGAGGATTTTTGCGCAGGGACAATGCAATGTTTTGTAAAAGTGTATTGGCGTTTTCATGCAATTTTTTGAGGCATGCGGGCTGTAACGCAGGACACACTGCAGCGATGTAGGTGAACACTTGTGCTTGGATGGTCAGGAATGTCGTATTTTGTTGGAGGTCGCAAATCCTGTTTTTGTTGTTGTGGTGCGGCGGGAAAATGGCGATGCACTGCGGATGAACGACGCTCCCCTTCGGGGCGAGGATGGCAATCGTGATCAAAGCCCCGAGCGTCTCTACTACCTTAGGGGCTAATCCAACAAGTGACTCCGCTTGACGCACTGGGACGCCTATACTCGTCAACAACAGCGCCAATGCGCTACTGATGCAGACAACCGTACGAAAAAAATAACGTTTCATTTTCGAACCACACCTTTATGCACTGGGAGCGACGTTTGACGATCGTGCACGGACGCTCGTTTCCCTCGCCTTTGCACCATTATAAAACAACGTTTTATAAATGTAAAGTACGGGTGCAAAAATCGTCGTATACGCCTTAAAATGATGCATAAAAATTAGCTTCCGTCAAAAAATGCCATGCCCACGATTTCGTGTCCTCCGCATGTCACCCGACATATGGTAAAAACGATGTGCATTGTGCTCGTTCTCACGAGATCTACCGCCGAAATCGTTCCATGCTTTGCTTTGCTTCCTCCACCGTGCGTATGCCTTGCCTTTGCCAATCGTTCAAGATGCGATCGACGTAACGAAAACTCAATTTCCCAGCAAACACCGCTTCTTTAAGTGCGGTCATGATGAGTGAATCGGAATACGTGTCCCGATCAATCCAACCGACGATCATTTCGTATTCAAAGGGGGACAGTGGGCGGGCAAATTCACTTTCAAACAGCGTAAACAAATTCCGTCTCCGAATCGATGTCGCTTCCCTTTCGCCCTCTTCTTGCATCAAAGGGGCGTCAGTACCTTCCGCCAAAACGCCATCGCGTACCTTTTCTGTGTCGACGTCAGGAGCCGTATGTATCGTTGCGAGTTTTTCATAAAACGGCGTGAGATCGTACCGTTCACCGTATTTTCCCGTCTCTTCCGTCGTCAGTTCAATGCCTAAAAACCGTTCCCGCACCAATCGTTCGATACACGTCAACACGCGCGATTCAGGTGTAGACATG
>JAULZZ010000040.1:0-13002 GCA_032117095.1 Paenibacillus sp. | reverse complement strand
TTTTCAATGGTTTTCTCGAACACGCCATTTATCCGTTACACGCATTATTCTCGAAAAGCAAGCAGATTACTGCGATTCCGAAGATGTTATCGCCTCTTAACACTGCTAGAACTTGTCACTGTTCAGTCATAAACATAGGCAAAAAATGCGCATGTTTACGGCAAGATGATTTTTTACAGATTGGGTTATAGAGGTGCCCTTTAGTATGACCTACTCGCCATGTTCTCCACGTAGCATGGGTCACCCATGCGACAAGACGAGGTGTTCCCCATTTACACATAATTCTTGACGCTCCCGTATAACACAATAGTGACAAAAATGTAATCGCTTACACACTTGAAACTGTACATTTCCCTCTGTATGATACAGAAAGATACATTTTTACAGCATGCGGGGGGCGAGTCACGGTTTCACACCATCTCCTCCAGAAAGGCGATGCCTTTGTGCCTCGGGGCACTGCGATAAACCGATTCACAAAAAATTGTTCTGAAGGAAACAACCGCTTTTTCGTTTATGTGAATGCGTGCCCTGCCCTTTATTATAGAGGGTCCCTCGATCAAAACCTTTTTATGCTTCCCCGCAAAAGGAATGCTTCTGAGGTTGTGTTTTCAACATAGACACCGCTAAAAACCGATTTGTAAAAAATCACCTTGCCGTAAAAAAGGGCTTTTTTACGCATATTTATGAGTGGTGGTGGGGTTTATAGCGGTGTCTATCTGTGGTTTTGGATGAGGTACGAATATGACGTCATGGAGTGGATGCAGCGATGAACACTTTGCGGTGGATGAAACGGTTGTCTTTTGTGACGTGGCTGGGCATGGGGCTCGTCTTGGTGCAAGGTGCGTTGGTGACGCAGTCGGAGTCGGGGCGTGGGTGTGGCGACGATTGGCCGTTGTGCCATGGGAAATTTATCCCCGCGTACACGCTCGAATCGCTCATCGAATACAGTCACCGGCTGATCAGTGCAGGGGTCGGGTTGCTCGTGTTGGCGACGGTCATCGCTTCTTTTGTTTGGCTCTCCCAGTGGCGCATCCGCATCGGCGCATTGATCGCCTTGGCATTTACAGTGGTGCAAGCGATCCTCGGGGCAATGCAAGTAAAAAATCCGCAGTCCGATGCGATATTGGCCTTGCATTTTGGGTTTGCGTTGATCGCCTTCACGATGACATGGATCGTGTATCGGGACGTACACCAGCGGTGGAAGGCAGCGCAGTCGTACGGCAATGCTACACGGTACGCCTATATACCGCAGGGGGGGAGAGGCATATCCGATGCACGCCCGTCTCTCGGCTTGCGCCTGTTCGTCCTCTTTGTCACCGTGTACACGTATGGAGTCGTCTACACGGGGGCGTATACGAGCCATACGGGGTCCGCGGCAGGATGCAAAGGGTTTCCCTTGTGCAACGGGGCGTGGAGCGACCTCAGTGGGATGGCGGCGATCGCCTGGGGTCATCGGTTGGCCGCGTATGGGTTGGTCGTGCTCGTGTTGCTCCTGCTAGGGTTTATTTGGAAGGCGAGTCGAACAGATAGACGACTGCGCAAAGAAGGGCTGCTCATCGTTGGGCTCGTCTGTGCCCAAATTGGCAGTGGCGTGTTGAATCTCGCATTGCTCGGGACAGAGGCTTATTTATTTGCAACGTTGTTGCACACCGTATTGGTTGCTTTGCTGTTTGCCGTATTGAGCATGCTGAGCATCGCCGTTTGGCAAAGAAGGGAATGAAACCGCCATGCACGAACATTTGTCTAGTTTTTTGGATCTCCTTCGTCGCGAAGGGCAACTCATTGAAATTGATGCGCCAGTAGCCCCGTATTTAGAAATCGCCGAAATTCATCGCAGGGTCATCGCCACAGAGGGGCCCGCCTTGCTGTTTCGCAATGTAAAGGGAAGCGCATTTCCGGTCGTCACGAATCTTTTTGGCACGTTGCGTCGGGTAGAGATGGCGTTTGGGACCCGTCCCGAACGATTTGTCCAAGAAGCGGTGCATACGGTACACCATGCCATGGACATCCGCTGGCACACCCTTTGGCAAAAACGCCACTGGATCGGCGAGGCGTTGCGTCTGGGCACGAAGACGAGTCAGCATGCGCCGATTTTAGAAGCGATGGTCGAACGTGATCCGCTGCAGGCGTTGCCAGCACTCACCTCATGGCCCGAAGACGGCGGGCCATTCTTGACGCTCCCCCTCGTATACACCGAACATCCGCAGACCAAACAACACAACCTAGGCATGTATCGGGTGCACGTCTACGACGGGGCGACGACAGGGATGCACTGGCAAATACACAAAGGGGGCGGCTTTCACCACCATGTGGCAGAGCAGTTGGGACAGCCCCTGCCCACGACCGTATATTTGGGAGGCCCTCCTGCGCTCATCGCCGCGGCCATCGCCCCGTTGCCCGAGAACGTCCCCGAGTTGTTGCTCACTTCCTTGCTCATGGGCAAAAAGTTGCCGCTTGTCGCCAATCCGTACGGGGGCCATCGACTGATCGCCCACGCAGAGTTTGCCATCGAAGGCGTCGTATTGCCCCATGTGCGTAGGCAAGAAGGGCCTTTTGGTGACCATTACGGCTATTATTCCCTCGCCCATCCGTTTCCCACGTTTCACGTCAAGCGCATGTGGCACCGCCGAGAGGCGATTTATCCTGCGACCATCGTCGGAAAACCCCGCCAAGAAGACTACTACATCGGTGAATATTTACAGTCGTTGCTTTCCCCGCTCTTTCCTGTCGTCATGCCGTCGGTCAAACAGCTGTGGACGTATGCAGAATCCGGATTTCATCCGCTCGCTGCGGCCGTCGTCCGTGAACGCTATGCGCGCGAAGCGTTGGGGACGGCGTTTCGCATCTTAGGAGAAGGACAGCTGTCCTTAACGAAAGTACTGTTCATCACGGACCAGTCCGTCCCCTTGTCGTCATTTTCTGCATTGCTCACCGCAGTGCTCCAACGCCTCGACCCCCAACAAGACGTGTTGGTTCTCGACAAAACCGCCCACGATACGTTGGATTACACAGGAGACCGCCTCAACCACGGGAGCAAAATGATCTGGATCGGCGTAGGAGAAAGCAAGCGTACGTTGCCAGAGGCCATCCCCACAGCGGTATACGACATCGCACACGTCTTGGATGTACAGTGCTTTTCGCCGGGATGTCTGGTCGTCTCGGGTCCCTCCTACCGCCAAGTCCCCGACTTTGCGACGCACCTAGAACGGGCGTTGCGCACACAGCACATGCACGACTGGCCCCTCGTCTTTGTCGTCGACGATGCGACAGCGACCGTCCAAAATCAGACGGCGTTTTTGTGGCGCGTATTCACCCGCTTTAACCCTGCACGCGATACGTTTGTCGCCACGACCGTGCGCCATCACCACGTCTCCTATGCGTTTCCGTTTGTGATCGATGCGCGGATGAAACCGGGGTATCCTGATGAGCTCTTCCCCGCAGAAAACACCGTAAAAACCGTCGACGCACAGTGGAAAACGTACTTTCCCCAAGGGATGGAGGGATAACCGATGGAGCTTGTTTCTATGCGTCCCCTCGCAGGGAAAGTCGCCCTCATCACCGGCAGTGCCACGGGCATCGGCAACCTCGTCGCCCGCACGCTCGCCGCCCAAGGGTGCCACGTCGCCCTTAACTATGTGCGCCACCAACAAGAAGCGGAAGACAGCTGTGCGTACATCACCGCCACACACGGCGTCCAAGCGATTGCGCTGTATGGAGACGTCGGGCAACGGGACGATGTGGCAGCCCTCGTCACCCAAACCCAAGAACAGCTCGGGCACATCGACATTTGCATCCACAATGCAGGCCCTTTTTTGCGCCAACGCAAACGATTTGCAGCATATTCCGAAGAGGACATGCACATGCTCGTCGAAACAAACTTACTCGGCGTGCTCCGTCTCAACCGACTGCTCCTCCCCGCGATGCGCCAACAACGCTGGGGGCGGATTGTCCATTTTGGGTTCGGACACAGTGGCGAAGCCCCGGGATGGCCCGAACGCGCTGTCTATGCCGCGTCCAAAGTCGCCTTGGTTTCCTTTACGAAATCGTTGGCTGTCGAAGAAGCCCACGCAGGGATCACCGTCAACATGGTGTGTCCAGGCGACATCAAAGGAGACTACAAAGAGGCAACTATCGCACAAGCCATCGGAAAAGTGGACGAAGAAAATCCCCCTGTCCGTCCAGGCACGGGGGAAGATGTCGCACGGGTGGTCGCTTTCTTGTGTCATCCGCAGTCGGACTACGTGACCGGAAATGTCATCGACGTGCATGGGGGCTACGATCCGATCCGCACCACGCCTGCCCGAAAGCACGACCACTGAGTACAAGCAGGCGGTTGCACGGTAAAATTTTAGTACACTTGGACGACTTCGGTGATGCCCTCGATTTCCTCCATCAGTGCGCGCTCGATGCCTGCTTTTAATGTGATCGTCGAGCTCGGACAACTGCCACACGCACCGAGCAATTTTAACTTCACGACCCCATCGACGACCTCGACCAAGTCGACATCGCCCCCGTCACGCTGCAAAAAAGGGCGCAATTTGTCCAATACTTCTAAGACATTGTCGTACATCGTATCTTCCGTATTCGTCGTCATCGCACTCGACTCCTTATTTAGAGGATTAGAAAAATAGTATACCATAAAAAACGTACTCACGAAACGGGGGAGTGCACATGAAACATATCGTGGAGTTTTGTGGGAGCAACGGCGCACAACAAACGTACGCCCACTGCGAAAAACATCCCCACATCGATGCCATAGAATACGGGTGTCTCGGGCAATGTGAGACGTGTGACCTGCATCCGTTTGCGCTCGTCAACGGACAGCTCGTAGAAGCACCAGACGAGCAAACACTCCAAACACGCATTATCGAGGCGATCAACACCCCCCCGCAAGACCCGTATGCATGGATCGACGACGTGCGCTAAAAAGCAGGACAGCCACTTTGCAGCCTCCGTGCCGTGTGGGATCGGTTGGTTTTTGGGGGGAGCGTTCGCTTTCGCAGAGGGCTATTGCCACACAGGAGGGGGTTTGCAAGGGTATGTCTGGATCACACGATAAAACGTATCGCGTTCCACTGCCGTTTTTTGCGCCCCATGGATGAGGTGCAACAGTTCGGAGCGGGTGAGCCCTTCGGCACTGTTCGCCCCTGCCGCATGGCTGATGCGTTCCTTAATGAGCGTACCGTGGACATCCGATGCCCCAAAGGCGAGTGCAAGCTGTGTCAGCTGCGTCCCAATGTTAATAAAATACGCTTTAATGTGGGCAAAGTTGTCCAGCATGAGACGGGAAATCGCAATCATGCGCAAATCTTCATAGGCGGAAGTACGCCGTTTTATGCTTGCCGTTTTGCTGTGGGGCTGTACCGCTAAGGGAATAAACACCATAAAACCTTGCGTTTCGTCTTGTAACTCACGGAGCAATACCAAATGCTGCATACGCTCCTCGATCGTCTCGATCGAACCGTACAACATCGTGGCGTGCGTCCGCATGCCAAGCTGGTGAGCAGTGCGGTGCACCTCGAGCCACTGCGCACTCGTCGCCTTCCCGACCATCATTTTTTGGCGATACCGTTCGGACAACACTTCTGCCCCCCCACCCGTCAACGTATCGAGTCCCGCTTCGCGTAGCGTGAGCAACACATCGTGGAAACTTTTTCCGGTGAGACGCGAAAAAAACTCGATCTCCGCCCCCGTATACGCCTTGATCGCCACCTGCGGAAACCGCTGCTTTAATTTGGCGATGGCATCGACGTAGTAGGAGAACGGGACGTGTGGATTGTGGCCCCCGGTAATGTGAAACTCCCGCACATCAGCATGGACGTGTTTTTCGGCATACGCAATGACGTCTTCTGGAGAGAGGGTGTACGCCCCTTCTTGGTGTTCGTCTCGACGAAATGCACAAAACGCACAATGTGCTTCACAGACGTTCGTAAAATACAACGTCATGTTTTCAATAAAATAAACATGGTCTCCATTCTTTTGGGCATTGACCCAAGCAGCGAGCTGCCCGATTTGGAGCAGGTGGGGGGAATGGTACAACGCCATCCCCTCATCAAACGTAAGGCGCTCGCCACGGGTGACTTTTTCTGTGATGCGTTCTAATGTTGCGGTGCTTGACGATGGGTGCGTGAAATCAGACGTCATGACGATCTCTCCTCTATAAAATATCCCCTTGTTGAGCGGTTTATAGCGGTGTATACTATAAAGAAACGAAGGAGGTCACGCAAATGAACATTCAAGTGAGCCTAGTAGCGACACAGAAAGTGTTGGAGATGATGGAGGCGGAGGCGCTACAAGATGCTTTTTTGCGTATTCGTGTGCAAACCGGTGGATGCAGTGGGTTTACGTATGCAATGGAAATTGCGATGCACGCCGAAGCAGACGACCAAGTGTTTACCCAACAAGGCTTGGGCATTGTCATTGATGCAGACAGCGTGAAATACGTCAACGGCTTACAAGTAGATTATAAAGAAACCGCATTAGGGGGAGGCTTTACGATCGAAAACCCCAATGCAATCGCCACGTGTGGCTGTGGGTCGTCGTTTCGCACCAAAGAAGAAGCGGGCGTCCCAGGGGAGTGTTGAGCGTGGGCAACCCCTTGCCATGGATTTGAATTTTCAGCGTATTTGGTGCGTCTTGTTGCCGTGTGACGGCGAGGGGCGATGTGCGTACCATGTAGATAGGGTGTCCCACCGCAGGCAGATGCAGCAACGCATTCCCATGAACCCAGCGAAAATACACACCGTTCGGCACATTTCGACACCGATTTGATCTATTATACACCCTTTTTGGCGCATAAGGAACAAGACGCACAGCTCGTAGCTTGATCGGGTGTGCCAATTTGCGGTACGCAGGCACAACGGCGCACCGACGCAGGTCGCTCTTCACGTCAACGGACGAGGACGTCTCACGTCATAATGATCGCCACAGCGCAAGGTGGACGCCGTTTCGCCTCGGCCACCCCCCCCTTTTTTTGCTTTCAAAGCGCCCGAACAAAGCGCATCATCCCGCTACACGGGAGTGTAGGGGGTGGGTTGTCACAAATAAACCGTAAATTTATTTTTCCAGAAACATACACTCCACGGCGCAAAATACCGATAACCTCATTGTGCAGGACACGACGTACAGCCACATAGAGAAAAAGAAGTGAATCCATTACAACAAGCACGACAATGGTTCATGGTGACGTTCTCGTCCGCAACATCGAATGTAAAAAGGGGATGCGTCTATTATGCAAGGAAAAGTAAAATGGTTTAACTCCGAAAAAGGATACGGGTTTATCGAGGCGGAAAAAGGCGATGTTTTCGTTCATTTTACGGCCATCCAACAAGAGGGATTCAAAACACTAGAAGAAGGACAGCCAGTAGAATTCGATATCGTCGAAGGTGCGCGAGGGCCCCAAGCTGCGAACGTCCAAAAACTGTAATTCCGTGTTTTTGTGACAGGGGGAAACGGCAAGCAGTTGCCCATAGGTCACACAATGTGCTTCCCATAGAACGGGGGCACTTTTTTTGTGAGGGGGTTGTATGGTAATATAAGGAACAATCAAAAAAGGGGGTGCGCATCCATGAATGTATCCATTCGGGGGAAAAATGTAGAGGTTACGGAAGCACTACGGGAGTATGCAGAGCGCAAAATTGGACGCGTGGAGAAGTTTTTTGAACAGCCGATCGAGACAGAAATCAGAGTCACGCTCACGGTGGTCAAAGGGGTGCATACGGTGGAAGTGACGATTCCCATTCAAGGGGTGACGTTACGTGCGGAAGAAAAGTCCGCGGATATGTACGCTTCGATCGATTTGGTCGCCGAAAAACTTGAACGGCAAATTCGCAAACACAAGACCCGACTAAATCGACGCTTAAAACACGATGCGACAGCGCACACCGCGGTGGAGGGCAGTGCAGTGGCAATCCATGGCGACGGCGACGAGGAAGAGTCATTTGACGTCGTCAAAGTCAAAAGGTTTGTGCTCAAGCCGATGGATTTGGAAGAAGCGGTGCTCCAAATGAATTTGATCGGACATACGTTTTATATGTTTGAGAATACGGATACGCATGCGGTGAACGTCGTATACAAGCGAGCGGATGGGCGATATGGGTTGATCGAGCCTGCGTTATAAGGTGCGTAAGAGATTTTCCATCTTCTCGTAAGGGGGTAGGTTTCAATGCTGGGGCGAATTTTGAAACTGTTCGGGACCAACGATCGGACCATTCGACGCATGCAATACCAAGTGGAAGAAATCAACGCACTAGAACCGAAGATGGAGGCACTTGACGACGCGCAGTTGCGTGCAAAAACACCACAATTTCAAGCGCGTCTTGCAGACGGCGAAACGTTGGAAGATTTGTTGCCCGAAGCGTTTGCTGTCGTGCGTGAAGCCGCCAAACGGACATTGGGAAAACGGCATTATGACGTGCAGTTGCTCGGGGGCATCGTGTTGCACGAAGGCAACGTCGCCGAGATGCGTACAGGGGAAGGGAAGACGCTTGTCGGTACGCTGCCCGTGTATTTGAATGCGCTAGCGGGAAAAGGCGTACACGTGGTCACGGTCAACGAATATTTGGCGACACGCGATGCGACAGAGATGGGCAAAATTTATACGTTTTTGGGGATGACCGTAGCGGTCAATTTATCGGGGATGAGTCATGAGGAGAAGCAAGAAGCGTATCAATGTGACGTGACGTATGGGACGAACAGCGAATTTGGCTTTGACTACCTACGCGACAACATGGTCGTCTACAAGGAACAAAACGTCCAACGTCCATTGCAGTACGCCCTTATCGACGAAGTCGATTCGATCTTGATCGATGAAGCCCGTACGCCACTCATCATCTCCGGACAAGCCGAAAAATCCACGTCACTGTATTATGCTGCGGATCGATTTGTAAAGCAGCTAAACGGTGACGAAGATTATACGGTCGATGTGAAGTTGCGCGCGGTTTCGCTCACGGAAAATGGGGTAGCAAAAGCGGAACGCGCTTTCGGCGTCGAAAATTTATTCGACTATGCCAACGTGGTCACAAACCACCACATTTCGCAAGCACTCAAAGCGCACGTCATCATGCGCCATGAAGTGGACTACGTCGTCCAAGAAGACGAAATCGTCATCGTCGATGAATTTACAGGGCGTCTGATGAGTGGGCGGCGGTACAGTGATGGGTTGCACCAAGCCATTGAGGCGAAGGAAGGGCTCGAAGTCCAAAACGAGAGCATGACGCTCGCGACGATCACCCTGCAAAATTACTTTCGGATGTATCGCAAATTAGCGGGGATGACGGGGACGGCGAAGACGGAAGAAGAAGAGCTAAAGAAAATTTACGGGTTGGACGTCGTGGTGATTCCGACGCATCGTACGATGATTCGCGTAGACAAGCCCGATGTGATTTATAAGACGGTTGCGAGCAAATATCGGATGGTTGTGGAAGAAATCGTCGCGCGGCATCAGACGGGGCAGCCGGTGTTGGTGGGGACGACCTCGATCGAAAGCTCCGAATTGCTGTCCCAAATGCTCAAAAAACGCAACATTTCACACAAAGTACTCAATGCGAAGTACCACGCCGAAGAGGCAGCGATCATCGCCAACGCAGGGCAATACAAAGCGGTCACGATCGCAACGAACATGGCCGGTCGGGGGACGGACATCGTATTGGGCGAAAATGTCGTTGCACTCGGCGGACTGCATATTATCGGGACGGAACGTCACGAAAGCCGCCGCATCGACAACCAGTTGCGCGGACGTGCAGGACGGCAGGGCGACCCAGGCTCGACGCAGTTTTATTTGTCGTTGCAAGACGAACTCATGCGGCGGTTTGGGGCAGACAATGTCATGGGGATGTTAGAACGACTCGGGTTCGAAGAAGATCAACCGATCGAAAGCAAAATGATCACGCGTTCTGTGGAGTCCGCCCAAAAACGGGTAGAGGGCAACAACTTCGACCAACGCAAAGTCGTGTTGCAGTACGATGATGTGATGAACCAGCAGCGGGAGATTATTTACAAACAACGGCGGGAAATTTTGCATGCCGACAACATTCGTAGCATCGTATTGTCGATGATCG
The DNA here is from genome assembly GCA_032117095.1 of Paenibacillus sp. Lineage (GTDB taxonomy): Bacteria > Bacillota > Bacilli > Paenibacillales > YIM-B00363 > REEB470. The sequence continues at coordinate 2,944 of JAULZZ010000040.1, read as the reverse complement.
ATCCGTTGATCGAACGCACGGTAAAAGCGTATTGTCCTGCGACAGAAGTGCCCGAGGATTGGAACTTGCAAGCGATTTTGGACTATGGGAACACGACGTTTCTCCAGCCAGACACCGTAACCGTGCAAGCGTTGGAAGGCAAAGAGCCCGAAGAAATCGTGGAATTGTTGCAAGCGAAGATGCGCGCATACTATGAAGCGCGGGAAGCAAAAGTGCCCGAAGAGATGATGCGGGAGATCGAAAAAGTCATTGTCTTGCGTGCGGTAGATAGCAAATGGATGGACCATATTGATGCGATGGACCAGCTTCGCCAAGGCATTCATCTGCGGGCATACGGGGGGACGGACCCGTTACGCGAGTACCAATTTGAAGGGTTTGCCATGTTCGAAGAGATGGTCCATGCGATCGAAGAAGAAGTGGCGACGTATGTCCTCAAAGCGAACATCGAAGCGAATGTTGAGCGAGAAGAAATTGCCAGAGAGCAACACGTGACCATCGAGTCGGAAAAACCAGTGATCAAGCGGCCGATGGTCAAGATGAATAAAGTGGGGCGAAATGACCCATGTCCGTGTGGGAGTGGCAAAAAATTCAAACATTGCCATGGGAGATAACGGACATACACATTTATTTTCGAAGGTGGGCGCACAACATGATCATTTCCATGGCGACGTATCGCCAACAGTTGCAAGACGTGGCAACAAAATTAGCCGACATTCGGAGGTCGCTTTGACGTCGATGTCAAGCAAGAGCAAATAAAAGATTACGAAGCGAAGATGGAGCAGCCCCAATTTTGGGACGATGCCACACGGGCGCAACAGACGATTCAGGCGCTCCATGCGATCCGCTCTGTCGTCAGTGCGTATGAGCGGTTGGTGCAGGAACAGGAAGATTTGCACGTGATGCACGAGTTACTGCAAGAAGAAGGCGAGGCAGCGGGGCAGGCGGTACACGAATGGGCGCAAGCGGTTGAACAGCTTGTCCAATCGTTGACCGACTTTGAATATACGTTGTTACTAAACTCCCCCTACGACCAGCGCCATGCGATTGTCGAATTGCATCCTGGGGCAGGGGGGACAGAGTCCCAAGACTGGTGTCAAATGTTGTACCGCATGTACACGCGGTGGGCGGAAGATCACGGGTACAAGGTGCACGTGCTGCACTATTTGGCGGGCGATGAAGCGGGCATAAAAAGTGTCACATTTTCCGTGCAAGGGCATAACGCCTACGGGTATCTCAAAGCAGAAAAAGGCGTGCATCGGCTCGTGCGCATTTCGCCGTTCGACGCCTCTGGGAGAAGGCACACGTCGTTTGCCTCTTGTGATGTTGTGCCGGAGATTGACGAAGACACCTCGGACATTGTCATTCGCAGCGAAGACCTCAAAGTGGACACGTATCGTTCGAGCGGTGCAGGGGGGCAACACATTAATAAGACGGATTCTGCCGTACGGCTCACCCATCTCCCTACGGGCATTATTGTTGCCTGTCAGTCCGAACGTTCCCAAATTTCCAATCGGGATCAAGCGATGCGCATGCTACGTTCCAAGCTGTTTGAACGTCGTCTGGCGGAACAACAACGCGAATTGCAACAAATACGGGGTGAGCATGCAGACAATGCATGGGGCAGTCAAATTCGCTCGTACGTATTCCATCCGTATACGATGGTCAAAGATCACCGTACGGGCGTGGAGACGGGCAACGGCAATGCCGTCATGGATGGCGAGCTCGACGACTTTATCCATGCGTATTTGCGCAGTCAATTGCAGGGGAAATAAACCACAAGAAAAACGGCAACGTCCAAGGGACGCTGTCGTTTTTTGATACCGAGGCGGTGACTGCGCTCACGGAGAGGAGGCTATTTTTTCTTTTTTGGAGAATACTTCCATATAACCGGCGGGTAAGTATCAGCTTGCTCCTCCCAAGAGATATTTTCTAAAAATAGAACAGCGAATTTCCGGAACTGAGGTTCGGGGAACATCTCTAACAGGTGGGTAGGAAATTTTTTGTAATCGATACCGCCCCCTGGTTTCCCTTGGTTACAGGATCGATGTTGATAACATACATAATCTGCTGTGAGAGAAAGTATATCATTAATAGTTTGTGGGATATATACGTTTAAATACTCTTCATGTTGTTTTTTGAAAACTTGAAGAAGAGTGAACACTTCGTCTCTAATGCGCATCATCTCATAAGTAACATAATTGTTATTAATCCATTGAACATATTGGTTTGCATTTTTGTGTTTCGTTCTTTTAATTCCTATGATTAGATTCACCATTTCGAATCTGTAAATCTTCTCACGAGGTTTTGACTCGTATGTGCCATTGATTACATTAGTTACATCAGGGTTAGGACCGAGTTCGTTCGTTAAATTGCTAATCAAGTGAATCCAACCAAGAGAGCGTAAAATATTTTGTGTAAATGGAAAAGGAAGCCTTCGTCTGGTAGAATTGAGTTGCGAAAACAATTCACAGAAAAGAGGGCTTCCCCATGAACCATCTTACTACAGATCTGATTCAAGCTCTAGTCACGAAACAAGATATTACGGAAGTATTTCGCAGTCACTTGGAGTCAGCAATAAACCAACTGCTACAAACAGAGCTCACAGCGTTCTTAGCATATGAAAAGTACGATCGCATTGGCGTAAATTCAGGCAATTCCAGAAACGGTGTGTATGGTCGTACATTGCATACGGAATATGGAGATCTACAACTAAAAATCCCTCGAGATCGTAACGGAGAGTTTCAGCAACAGACCGTAGCACCCTATAAGCGATCAAACGACACGTTGGAGTCTTTGGTGATTCACATGTTTCAAAAGCAATGTCAACAGGTTAAGCGAATGTTCTGGAGTACGGATGAATCAGTGATGACAGGTTATTTTTTAGAAAACGTCAATATTTTTTAGAATTCCCGTTTATTTGCAACATTTTTCAGGAAAGTTCTTA
>JAULZZ010000039.1:0-4257 GCA_032117095.1 Paenibacillus sp. | reverse complement strand
TGCATCAGCTCTGTAAGAATGCGTATCAAGTCCCCGCGCACAGTACAACAAATGCACCCGTTATTCATCTCGAAAATTTCTTCCTCTGCACCGACGACCAGTTGATTGTCTATCCCGACTTCGCCAAACTCATTGACGATCACGGCAATTTTCATCTTGTGGTCGGCCGTCAAAATGTGGTTTAGTAGCGTCGTCTTCCCAGCGCCTAAAAACCCAGTCAGTACAGTGACGGGTATTTTCTCTTGCGATGTGGTGATATGCACAGTCATGGCATGACATCCTCCTTGCGTTTTTTGGATTACTATGAAGTCCTTATGGCAATACGGTGTACGATCAAGGGTGCTCCATGTGGGGGAAACTAGATAAGCGTAATGTTTACGAAAAGCAACCAAACAAATCATAGCGCATTACCAAACGGTTGTAAAGCGTAGGAAAAGATGCGATTTCCTATCCTAATATGCGCATGTGCATGTGCAGGCAATGCAGTGGAGAAAAGACGCCTTCCCAAAAGCGCTTCGTATGTACGAGATACGCCGGATAAGGGCGTGAATTGAATTTTGAAATAGGGGCGTCACCCAACACGGTGCGCAGATGTCAAAGGGGAAGGGTTACCCTCCCCCAGCGATGATAGACGGATCCCCTTTTATTTTTGGGAGAGTGGCAGAAGAGGCACCTGCGTGCGACGTGGCAACAGTTATATACGGTCGGGGTGGAGAGGAAGAGGTTTTTTCTCGGGAGCCACCGGTTTGGTTGTATGGAAATTATAGATATCTACCAAAAACCAATTTTTAACGGGAGCCGGTTTTTTTAATTTTACAAGTTTTTCCGTTTCTTTTTCCGCAACCCGATAAAGTGAGTGGAGCACGTTCTGAGCCTGTGTATAGATGAACTTTTTTAAGAAGGCTGGCACGGACAAACCAAGGAATGTCTTTGTAAAAGACAGCGTCCCGTCATATGCATTCAAAGAGAGCAACGCAACGGATGTAGCACGTTGTTTTTGCAAGGCGTACTTGGTGTGGGCGGGGTCGACATGAGTAACGACGCATTGTATGTTAGGTGCGGAGGTGGGTGTAGTGCATGCGAAGTTTGCTTTGGAAAGTGGGCTCATCTTTTGCACATGATTTTTAAGAAAGCTCAAGTTTTTTTGGGTAGCCGCTGGGGAGTATCCAGTGAAGGTATAATGACGGATCGTCACAGACGGCACACTTTCTCCTAGTTTTCCTACTTTTGCTTGCCGTGAGGACGTTGTCGAAGCTTCTGCGGAGGTTGTTTTTCCGCCCACCAAAAGAGCTGTAGCGAATAATGCGCTTACAATAACCACGCCTGCTATTCGGGTGGATGCGCTTGTCCCAGTGCGCTTCATGTTGTGGATGTACATAGCGTTCATTCCTCTCGTTGATTTTTGACCACGGCGTGGTGTGTGATCATTTTGCGAAGCGGTTGCGCCTGTGTAAGAATATGGGTGATGCGTACAATACACCCGCATGGATGAAAATACGGTTGAGTCTCGTCGCGCGTTAGTTTTCGGTTCCTGTAAATTGATAAAAACGTTCGAGCAATTTGCGATCTTCTTTTTCGGAAAATATCGACTCGAGAAGAGACTGGTTTGCTTTGTGGGTAAACATTGTTTATCGGATGAGTCTCAGAAATTCCATGCGCACAAAACGTCCAAGATGCACAATACGGTTTCCATAAACAAAATGTACGATATGCAACGTAATCATTATATTACACACAAAATACGTTTGCAAATTTGGTTTTTTATGAATCGGACTTGCGTGTGTCACCGGTGCCGAGGGGGGGGCATGTTGCCGTGTGAGGTTCTTTCTTTTCTGTTGCGATGAGCAACGGGGCAAGACCATTTGCTTTTTCCTTGCTTATTAAGAAACACGGATTACAAACCGCTATGCAGAGGCGTCGCTATAAAACCCCGCATACGCATAAACATGCGCAAAAAATCGTTTGTTTACGGCAAGGTAATTTTTTACAACATGGTGTATAGCGGTGCCCAAGAGGGCTCCATTTTACGAGGAATCACAGTAACTTTTAACCAACAGGACTCCTGTATTCAAACCGTGTTTCGTATTATGCATGGAAAAATATCGGTTGAACATCCTGTGTTTTTGGAGTATACTCGGTATCCGAGGGTGTAGTAGAGGAGATTTCTGATGTAGCGGAAACGCTTGGGGACATCATCCGAACAAAAGGGAGGATTTGCGATGAGAAAACGAGCGGAGTGGATGCGTGGCGCGATGGGGGTACTGCTGAGTGTGTGTATGCTCATGCCAGGGACTGCGTTGGCGATGCGTGATGTGACCGAACATTGGGCAAAAGTGGTGATCGATGCGTGGAACCAGTACAGATGGATAGGGGGGTATCCCGATGGAACATTTCGTCCTGATGCGCCGATCACGCGCGCCGAATTCGTCATGTTATTGAGTAAATCCGCTCCATTATTCGAAGAAAAAGTATTCAAATATACGGATGTTTCGAACGAACAATGGTACGTGCGCGCACTCCGTCAAGCGGTGGCGGTGCAAGCCGTTTCAGGGTATCCCGACGGTACATTTTTGCCAAACAAACCGATCAGCCGACAAGAAGTGGCTGTGGCGATCGGACGAGTAAAAAAATGGGGCAATTCGCTGGCTCCCGATGTGACTGGACAGTTTAAGGATGCTCAGTCGATCGCCCTATGGAGCAAGGGGTACATCGGTGTGGCAGTCGCACAAGGGGTGATGGCTGGCTATCCAGACGGTACATTTGGCCCAACAAAACCGATTACACGCGGGGAGGCGGTCACGGTATTGCAACGTGTGTTTTTAGGCAAAGAAGCCCCGATCGGCATTGTGGCACTCGGAGATTCGTTGACGGCTGGGTTTGGCGATGAGACGAATGTAGGGTACGTGCAGCGACTTGGGAAACTGCTACGTGAACGGACAAACTTGCCGATCTATGTGCAAGCAAACGAGGCGGTCTCGGGGAACAAAACAACGGATGTATTGAGCACTTTGGAGGCGGCGTCACCCGGATCAGATCTCTTCGCATCGCTCCAGCAGGCAAAACACATTGTGATGACGATTGGCGCCAATGATTTGTACTCGTTGAGCGAACCGCTGGATTTGGCAGTCGTGTCTGCGCGAATGCCACAGGCACTAGAAAATATCAAGAAAATATTCGCCAAAATTCGTGCGCTTAATCCGACAGCACACGTGTACTACGTCGGCTTATACAATCCATTCGGTGCGCGCACAGGCATCACACAAGCGATTCAAAGCTGGAACGATGCCGTCACACGGCTCGCCCCAGATAAAAATACGACGATTGTCTCAGCATTGAACCTATTTCCTGCAGAGATTGCTCCTTATTTGGCGTGGGACAACTATCATTTGAACGGACAAGGGTATGCGCTTCTCGCCGAAAAGCTCGCAGACATTGTGCAAAGGAGTTTGCTCCCTGTGCTTTGCGGGTGTATGCCTCCATTGCCCCCCAAAACGGAAAATACAAAATAAACGATAAATGGCAATGCGGGAATCTCCGTACGTATCGTATCGCATGCGCCCCCCTTTTATGGCATATCCATCAGTAGGAGATGTCGGCAAAGGGGGTTTTGTATTGTTTGCATCGTTTGTGTGGGGCCAAGGATTGACCGTCGTGACGTTGGCGATCGCCTTGGGCATGGATGCTTTTTCACTTTGTCTGGGGATGGGGATGCAACGTTGGCGCAGGCGAGATATGATGCGGATCAGTGCGTGGGTCGCTTTTTTTCATATGGTGATGCCGCTGATCGGGTGCACGATCGGGCGTATGGCGGGGAACATACTCGGGGATGTGGCGGTATGGGTCGGGGGAGGCATTCTCATCGCGTTGGGGGCGCAGATGGCATGGCAAGCGTGGCAACACAAACAAACGCCAGCGTTTGATTTGCGTGCGCAGGGTGCGGTACTTCTATTTGCACTGAGTGTCAGTGTTGATTCGTTGTCTGCTGGCATTACGTTGGGCGTGAATCGGGCGCAAATCGGGTGGGCAGTAGGCGTGATGGGTGTATTTGGCGGGGGGTTGTCTTGGCTCGGTTTGGTGTTGGGCGGGCGCATTGGACGGATGGCGGGGGAGTATGGGCAAGGGATTGGGGGGATTTTGGTCATGGCACTGGGAGTTGGCTTTGTCATTGGTGCGTAAAAAGGGTACAATAATACCAATGCGTATTTCAAACCATACAAATGGTCGGTTAGCACATTTTTTGCTTTCCCGCAAAAGGAA
>JAULZZ010000038.1:0-50594 GCA_032117095.1 Paenibacillus sp. | reverse complement strand
GCGCAAAAAACCAACAAAACATCACATGCTAGGGCGTTTGGACGTCGTTGGGATTTGGTATGCATGACGCATTGTAGCGATGTTGTCCGTGGTGTGTACGCGCTTGGATCCGTGTACTTCACCCTACTTCATCCCAATAAGGCACATAAAATGGCTTTTTGCGCATGCAAACGATTTTCTGCTTGATCAAAAATGATCGCATGTGGGCCATCAATCACATCCGCTGTCACTTCTTCTCCGCGATGTGCAGGTAAACAGTGCATAAATACGTGGTTTGGCGCGGCATGGCTCATGACGTGCGCATCAATTTTGTATCGTGCAAACGCAGTCTCCCGCTCCTGCTGCTCTGCCTCCATGCCCATGCTTGCCCATACATCCGTATAGACGACATCGGCACCACGGACTGCTTCAATCGGGTCGTCATGAAACGTATATTGTCCCCCTGCGAGAAGGGCTTGTTCACAGGCGATTTGTACAACTTCTTTGTCTGGTTCGTAATGCGGAGGCGTGGACACTGCCATGTGCATGCCCAGCTTTGTAGCGCCCACCATGAGCGAGTGCGCCATGTTGTTTCCATCCCCGACATACGCCAGTTTTAGCCCGCGTAACGTGCCTTTGTGCTCGGCAATCGTCATGAAATCTGCTAACGCTTGGCACGGGTGTGATAAATCCGTGAGCCCATTGATGACTGGGACGGTTGCGTTGCGTGCAAGTTCCACGACTTTTTTATGGGCATATGTGCGGATCATCATGCCATCGACGTACCGCGACAACGTACGTGCGGTGTCTGCGATCGTTTCTCCACGCCCAAGTTGCAAATCGTTGCGGGACAAAAATAGCGCAGATCCGCCCAGCTGTGTCATGCCCACTTCAAACGATACGCGCGTGCGCGTCGAGGACTTTTCAAAGATCATCGCCAACGTTTTTCCGTTCAATGGACGAATGGACTCCCCATTTCGTTGTTGGTGCTTGAGCTCCCGCGCCCATGCAAGGAGAGCGGTCAATTCATCGGCGGTATAGTCCGCCAACGCTAAAAAATCTCTCCCCTTAAAATGAGTACGATCGAACGATTGGGATTGCGTCATTGCGTTATTCACTCCCTCAAAATTGCGTTTCTCTATACGGTATTTTTTGTTGGTTGCGTAGCACGGACGTGTTGAATTTGCTCAATAATAATATCCACCGCCTGACGCCACAGAGATTCGGGAATATTCAGTGCGGGCAATAATCGCAATACATGCATCCCAGCGGTAATGCACAGCACCCCGTGACGATGGCACGCCGTGACGACGTGTGCTGCTGGAAATGTCAGCTCGATGCCGACCATCAAACCGCGTCCCCGCACGGCGACCACTTCTTCTACGTGTTGTAACGACTGTTGCATATGCTGGATTGCCCATTGACCCAGTGCATGCGCACGAGCGAGTAACTGCTCCCGCTCAATCGTCTCCCATGTCGCTTGGGCAGCAACGCACGCCAGTGGCGTGCCCCCGAATGTAGAGCCGTGCGCCCCTGCGCTAAATGCGTCTTTGAGCTTTGCTTTTCCTACCATCATCCCCATCGGAAACCCGCTGGCGATGCCTTTTGCCATCGTGATAATATCGGGTTCAATGCCGTAATGTTCGTACGCAAACCACCGTCCTGTTCGACCGACACCGCTTTGGATTTCATCGGCAATGAGCAGCATATCGTATTGGGCACACAGCCGTTGGATCGCTGCTACGAACGTCTCTTCGGCGACGGTCACGCCCCCTTCCCCTTGTACAAACTCGAGAAAAATTGCACACGTCTGTGCATCGACAGCTACTTCCAATGCGTCTATATCGTTATACGGCACATGAACAAATCCAGGGAGCAACGGGTCAAACCCTTCTTTGACTTTTTCTTGCCCTGTTGCACTCAATGTCGCCATCGTGCGGCCGTGAAACGACTGGGTAAAGGTGATAATTTTGTACTTGTCATTGCCTTTTATTTTTCGATGGTAGCGACGCGCAAGCTTAATGGCGGCTTCATTGGCCTCTGCCCCACTGTTGCAATAAAAAACGTGATCACCACAACAACGCGCCGTCACCGTTTGTGCAAACCGTTCTTGCTGGGGAATTTCAAACCAGTTTGATACGTGCCACAACGTGTGCAGCTGCGTCACCAACGCCTCCGTCACCGGAGCTGGCGCATGCCCTAACGCCGTCACCGCCACGCCACTCATCACATCGATATACATTTTTCCTGCAGCATCCCACACGTGACTGCCTTCCCCACGCACGAGTCGAATCGGATAAGGAGCATAGTTTGGAAACAACGCTTCCCTTGGGCCCATGCGTACTCCTCCTTTACACGTGACCGATAATTTCATGCCCTCAAAATTGGACCACACCGTGATCAGGCGTCCAATACAATTTTCGTGCCTACTGCTTCCCCTTGCAACACCTTCGTCAACACTCCCTGCTGTGCCCCGTTGACAATGACGACTTCGCGCACATCCCCACCCAAACACGCCAATGCCGCCTGTACTTTGGGAATCATGCCCCCATAAATTTCTCCTGAGGCGACCATCGCTTCGATCTGCGAACGAGTTGCATAAGGCAATACATGACGTACGCCATCGACCACACGTACGATGCCCATCACATCCGTCACGACAATAAAGGGAGTCGCCCCCAACTGCGAAGCGATCGCCCCAGCCGCCGTATCTGCATTGATATTGTACCGCTGGGTACCGTCCTCCCCTAGTCCGATCGGCGCAACGACAGGAATATATCCAGATTCGATCAGGCAGGAGAGCAGACGCGCATGCACTTGTGTAATTTCTCCAACATACCCTAGTTTGTGGGCATTTTCGACCGGTTGCACGGTAAGCAATCTCCCGTCTGTCCCCGAGATGCCGACCGCCTGTGCTCCCGCACTCAACAGCCGTCGCACGATTTCTTTGTTCATCTTACCTGCCAACACCATCTCCACAACATCGAGCACTTCTGCTGTCGTCCGACGCAACCCATCCACAAACTCCGTATGAATGCCAAGTTTATTGAGTGCTTGCGTAATGGCAGGTCCTCCCCCATGCACGATCACCGGTTGCCACCCTTCGCGCTGGAACGCAGCAATTTCTGCAAAAAAACTATTCGACAATGCGGCGAGTGTACTGCCCCCACATTTGATCATAAATGTCTTCATCGTGACCCTCCTTATGTATACATGACATTCCCTCTACGAACGGTATGAAGCATTAATTTTGACATAATCGTACGTCAAGTCACAACCCCATGCAGTGGCAACTCCACCGTATGTTGTTGCATTCGTGTTTCCAAAGGTCACATGAATATCGATCTCTTCTTCTTCTAGATACGCCTTTGCGCGCGCTTCATCAAAGGAAACCGGTGTCCCGTCTTGCAACACCGCAATCGATCCGAGCGAAATCGTCACCGCCTCTGGATCAAATGTCACCCCTGCACGCCCTGCCGCCGCCAAAATACGCCCCCAGTTTGCATCTGTACCAAAAATGGCAGATTTCACCAAATTGGAACCGACGATCGTCTTGGCGATCTGCCGCGCCTCTGCATCCGTGAATGCGCCACGCACGTGCGCAGCAATGCGCTTCGTTGCCCCTTCGCCATCACGGGCAATTTCCTGTGCCAAATGTGTTGCTACCTCTCGGAATGCCGCTACAAACACAGCCCATTGGGGATGGGCAGGATGCAACATGTCATGATGGACATGCCCACTCGCCAGCGCAATGACCATGTCGTTGGTACTCGTATCGCCATCGACCGTGACCATATTAAACGTGTCTTCGGTGACCGCTTGCAACAACGGTGCCAAACTTCCCTCTGCGATCGATGCATCCGTCGTCATAAACGCCAGCATAGTCGCCATATGGGGGTGAATCATGCCTGACCCTTTGGCAACCCCAGCGATCGTCACCGTTTGTCCGTCGATGGCTACTGTAACACAACAGGACTTTAGACGCGTATCTGTTGTCATGATCGCTTCGGTGAATGCATGTCCCCCCGTCATCGACACGTGCGCAGACAACCGCTCGATGCCCTGAGACACAACAGGCATGGGCAACAATACGCCAATCACCCCCGTAGACGCGATGGCGACGTGATGTGGCGCACAGTGGCACTGTTTTGCCCACATCGTTTGCATCGCCACAGCGTCTTCTTGTCCCTTCTTCCCCGTACAGGCGTTGGCATTGCCACTGTTGACGAGCACGGTGCGCAACTTCCCTTCCCGTGCAATCGCTTGTTTCGTCACATGAAGAGGCGCTGCTTGCACGACGTTCGTCGTGTATACAGCCGCCGCTTGGGCAGTCGTTTCACAGACGATGGCTCCGAGATCCCGCACTGTATTTTTCTTTAATCCGCAATGAATTCCCCCTGCACGAAACCCTTTTGGTGTGGCAATATGCCCCTCTATACGCATCATCGTGTGTCGTTTCCCCCTCAACTGGACTACGGATAAAGCGGGATGCCGAGCAGTCCCGTATGCGCTGGAAACCCATACATCACATTGGCGTTTTGGATCGCCTGTCCAGCCGCTCCTTTTACTAAGTTATCAATAACAGAAATGATCGTGACCCGATTCGTGCGCGGATCGACTGAAAAACCGATGTCGCAGTAATTTGAGCCGTACACTTCTTTGGTCGCAGGCCACGTGCCTGCTGGACGAATGCGCACGAACGGATGGTCGCTATAATATTGTTTGTATTGGGCGATCCACCTGTCCACATCGCACCACTGCGCCTCCTTCACCGAGGCGACCGTCGTACACATCAATCCGCGTGTCATGGGCATGAGATGAGTCGTAAATGTCACCGTTACCGTAGCACCATATTGTTCACTCAGCACTTGCTCGATCTCCGGAATGTGTTGGTGCGTATTGACTTTATACGCCTTCACATTTTCGTTGATCTCCGAAAAATGCACGTGCTGTTGTAGGGCACGCCCCGCCCCAGATACGCCAGATTTTGCATCAATAATAATCGTTGCTGGATCAATCGCTTGCGCAAGCAATGCGGGAACGAGCCCTAACGTAGCGGCCGTCGGATAACAGCCCGGATTGGCGACGAGGGATGCATGAGAAATGGCGGAAGCATACACTTCACTCAGTCCGTACACCGCCTGGGAGAGCAAAGACGGCGCTGGAGGTTGATGACGGTACCATTGCGCGTATACATCTGCTTGCTTTAAGCGGAAATCTCCAGCCAAATCGATCACCCGCACTCCTTCTGCCAACAACAACGGGGCGATTTTCGCGCTCACCCCCGCTGGTGCAGAAATAAAAACTACGTCTACTTTTTTACACAGCTGCTGTACATCAATTTGTTCGAGCGTATGTACGTCATCTGGCAACGTCTCTTGGAGATGGGGGTATTCGGCGATGAACGACTGCCCCGCAAGAGAAGAAGAACATAACGCAGACAAATGTAAATAGGGGTGTTGCGAAAGCAGGCGAACGAGCTCTACCCCGCCATATCCCGTAGACCCAATGATCGCAACGCGGACGTTTGTCATGCAGAAAAGCCCCCCTTTGTCGTGGCTATTATACAAAATGTGTGTGCATCCTGCATGGGAACGGAAATCATCGTCTCCCACCGTACACACATGCACCATCATTGCGCACTTAAACAATAAATATATCACCAATGTATCCCATTATACAAAGGTTTTTCTTATCATTCAATGCATGCGTAAAAAACCACTCCCACCGCAAAAAATCATGCCATTTTTGTGGGGAGCTTCGATGTATCAGTACGCTACTCTTCTATGAAACGCGGTCGCTCCACATGCGCCGGCTGTTCTTCGGCACGCATCAATTGGCGTGTGATTGCTCGGGTGCGCGTCGACGCAGTGTCGAGTGTGGAAGTCGCTTCGTGTAATTTTTTTTGTGTTTTTTCGATCATCTCGCCGAACTTGGAAAACTCTGTCTTCACTGCACGCAATACGTCCCATACGTCTTGGGTATGTTTTTGGATGGCCAACGATCGAAAACCAAGTTGCAAGCTATTGAGCAATGCCAACAACGTCGTAGGCCCTGTCACGATGACGCGATACTCCCGTTGTAGCGTGTCCCACAGTCCAGGACGACGCAATAATTCGGCATACAATCCTTCGATGGGCACATACAGCAGTGCAAAATCTGTCGTATGCGGAGGAGCTATGTATTTCGTACGTATCGACTTTGCCTCATTTTTTACCGTGAGTTCTAACTTTTTGAATGCGAGATTGGCAAGCGCTACATCCCCAACTTCTTGGGCTTCGAGCAACCGCTCATACTCTTCGAGCGGAAACTTGGCATCGATCGGCACAATCACATGACGGTCATCTGCGAGTCGCTCGGGCAACTTAATGCCAAAATCGACTTTTTCTTGTCGCTTGCCGATGGGGACAAAGCGTTCAAATTGCTCCGCAGTCAATGTTTGTTCGAGTAACGATTGCAGCTGTACTTCGCCCATCGTGCCCCGTGTTTTGACGTTGGAAAGCACGCGTTTTAGGTCGCCTACGCCTACTGCAAGTTGCTGCATCTCGCCAAGCCCTTTGTGGACAAGCTCCAACCGTTCTCCTACAAGCTGAAATGACTCCCCCAACCGCCGTTCCAACGTTGCATGTAACTTTTCATCGACTGTTCTGCGCATTTCTTCTAGCTTTTGTCCGTTGTCCGCTTGGAGCGCTGCGAGACGTTGTTGGATCGTCGTACGCACGTCTTCTAACAAACGATCGATGCGTTGCGCTTGTTCGGACAGTTGCATCGTGAGCAATTGTTGTTGTCGCAAGAGCGTATGCGAAAGCTCTTCGCGTTGTTGACTGTCGCGTTGCTGTTGTTCCATGCGTGCCCGCACAAATTCGTCACGAATGCGTTCGTCGGTCTTATCGAGGCGCTGCATCCACAACGCCTGTTGCAATGGATTTCGACGTTCCCTTTGCCAAGCAAACCATACGTAGCTGTGCCACAACACCGCCAAAATGAGACCGACCCCCGCAAGCAGTTCGATCATCGCACGTCACATCGTGCGCCACCATTGATCCCATAAAAACACACCATGAAACAGCCTCCTCCTATGAATCATGTATTGAAAACATACCCACAGCGAGCTTTTTTTTGCAGGAAAGCAAAAGCGTTTTGACTGATACTAAACACCGATTGGATACAGGAATCCGATAGGTTAAAAAGCGCCGTGATTTCTTGTGAAATGGGGCTCTTGGTATGGACGTTTTTAATCCGTGTTTCGTATGAGTATGAGGCGCAACGACGTATCCTTCCCGCTCGGGCATCTGCATTGAAATCGTGTTTCATATAAAACGATAAAGTGCGAATCGGCGAAATGTAGAAAAGGAAATTTTTATGCTATACTCTGGTTACATTTGTTTGTTCTCTATCGTTTCTCCATCTAAAAAGGAGGTTTCCGATGAACATACCACGCATTCATTGCAAAACATGCCAGCATTATTACGTCACGTGGGATCGTCATTTTCCCCATGGATGCACCGCATATGAAATCAAATCCAGCTTACTGCCCAGTAACATTGTATACAAGTCATCGGGGCAACCGTGCATGCAAATGACCCCAAAAACAGGCAAAAATGATGTACCTCGCTCGTGACATGAAACCGTAAAATGCGCTACTCCTCTGTATCATCCCCGTCGCAATGCAGACGTCGCACTCATCACCGCCCATGTCATGGTAAGCGCACACACACCAAAAATGACGAGGGCTCCTTGCCACAACGGCGCGGCCACCCATCCCTCGTTTAATACCGCACGCATCGCTTCGAACACGTACGTCGTCGGATTGAGCTGTGCCGCAATTTTTAACCATGTCGCATCAATGAGCTCCATCGGCACAAACGTCGAACTTAAAAACAACAACGGAAAAAACACAAATGTTCCTGCCTGTGCGGCTTGTGCGTTTTTCGTGCGCAACGCAAACGCTACAGAATACCCCGAAAAAGCAAGCCCAAATCCAGCCGCAAACAAAATGACGACGAGCGCCCCACCAAATCCTGCTTCAATGTGCAACCCCATCGCAAGCCCTACGAGCAAGATCAACACCGTTTGGACGAGCAATTGCACCATACCGGCTAACATCGGGCCGAGCACAATGGCAACGCGCGAAACCGGCGTCAACAACAGCCGCGCAAAGTACCCTTTCTCAATATCGGCGATGAGTGCTTGCCCCGCTCCCCCTGATCCACCAATGGCACCGCTGACGATGGAAACCGGCAAAATGAACCCGAGATAACTCACCCCACCAAACGCCGCCATCGAGGCGATCCCGCTGAGCCCACCTTGGTACACGAGCAAAAAAAACAAGCTAATGACCACATTAGGGATGAACGAGAATGGATTGCGTATCGTTGTCCGTATACTGCGCAAAAACAAATCGTTCGTATCGCGCAACAGCTTTATTCCTTTGTGCATCATCACATCCCCTTTCCCTTGATGTTCCCAGTGTCTGGTGTCTCGCCGGTGACTTGTAAAAATACGTCGTCGAGTGTAGGTGGCGCCAATTGCAGGCGAATCGGGGACAATCCTTCACGGTCTAACGTCCGTACGATCTCGGGCAATGCATGCGCCCCATCTTGCACGTATCCCGTCACGTGTGCATCGGCGGTATGTATCCCTTGGATGAACGTATGGAGATGTTGTTCGGCTTGAACCGCAGCCTCTGGATGAGAAAAATGCAACGCGATGACATCTCGCCCGATCCGTTGCTTCAACTGTGCAGCCGTCCCATCCGCCACAATCGCACCTTTATTCAAAATACAGACACGTTCAGAAAGCTGATCGGCTTCTTCTAAATACTGCGTCGTCAAAAAGATCGTCGTCCCATATTCACGATGCAATGTGCGAATTTCTTCCCAAATGGCCATGCGATTGTATGGATCGAGTCCCGTCGTCGGCTCATCGAGAAACAAGATGCGGGGACGGTGCACCAAACTCAATGCCAAATCGAGTCGTCGGCGCATCCCCCCCGAATATTTTCCGATACGCCGATCTGCATCCGCAGTCAAATTAATGCGTTCGAGCAGTTCCATCGCCCGACTGTTCGCCTCTTTTGAGGAAAATCCAAATAAACGCGCTTGTAAAACCAACAACTCCCGCCCCGTCAATACGGGGTCGATGCCCGTCTCCTGCAAGGCGACACCAATTTCCCGCCGTACACGCTCTGGCTCCAAGACGCTGTCAAATCCAGCAATGCGCACTTCTCCAGAAGTCGGTTTTAATAACGTCGTCAATACTTGGATTGTCGTAGACTTCCCCGCTCCATTGGGACCTAAAAAGGCAAAAAACTCCCCCTCCTTTACTTCGAAACTAATTCCTTGAATCGCACGTACACGCCCAGAAAATTCTTTTACCAACTCTCGTACCGAAATCATCGGCTGTGTGTGTGACAATGTACGATGGGTGCGCACAATACGTCATTCCCTTCTGATGCATTTTGACGAAACGTGACGCATTTCTCATATGGACACCGTCTGTCTGGCATGCTTTTTACGTTTCTAGAAAAATAGCGCATCAAACATATATTCGTTTTGAAACCACATCCCGCATCATTGTACTGCCCTCTACGCAGCGTCTGATCACAAGAAATCATAAGAAAGCAAAGCGGGACACCGTATCTCTGCGCATACCGATATCCCCTGTTTGCATCACCCACCCTCCGCGCTACTCATGCCCAACCTGTGCGTCGCATTACCGCAACGGATACAAGACCAAATCAATGGGAAATGCCGACCCTGCGGGGGGCGAAAATACGAGATCAATAAACGGTTCATTGCCAACCGTCCGCGTCAAAATGAACGTACCATCAAAAGGAGTAATCGTTCCCGATGCCGGAGCAAGCACCAATTCGCCGTTTATTTTGAAAGGGCCTTTGAAGGGGCCTCCTCGGGCGAGCAAGGCGATCGCCACTTTCCCCGGATTGAAGATGCGTATGTTGTATACAACACCATAGTTTCCATAGTTAGGCACTTCTAGATTCCGCAACGGATCAAAGCCCATGACAAACTTATCTCTGACGTTATCGCCAATCGTGATCGCTTTGAGTCCTGTTGCGGTCGCTGCATCCACTTCCCAATCGACTTGGGAAACAGGGAAACTGCCACGCACATGATTGTCATACGGGAGTTTCGGATAAAACCGCACGACTTCCAAGGAGTCTCCTGGTAACATCGCTACAAAATCAAACGTAATTTCCCCATTGGTCACAATGTCATAAATCAAGTTTACCCCTTGCCCTGGTAAAAAGTTTGGCATGATCGCATACGCCGCCACTTCCCCCGGCTCTACGACAAGGTCCGATTTCGATACATCATCTAACAAAAAATCAACCGTTGCTTGATGTCCGATCAAGTTCGCATAAATCGAAGGGAGCACTTCTCCTTGATGGGTCGTACGAATCGTTACCGGTGTCGCCCCTGCGTTCGTTGCTACGATCGCCAGTTGTAGCGGTTCAACCGTTGCATTCAAATGATTGGCATATAACCTGCCGTAACCATTGACCGTATCACGATATAAAATGCCGTGTTCTTTGACACGCTCAGGACTGTCACTGACAAGCAGTTTCCGATCTGTGCGTGCACTTGCATTGACGGTCAGCTTCGTGGCGTTGATGAACGTCATTCGCTCTGCAGTCCCCGAAAACTTAACTATGCTTTGCGGTTTTTGTTCGTGCATCGCATACTCGAGTCGATTCATGTACACTTCGTTCGTAATGGTCAGCATGCGACGATATAGCCCACTCACATTGCCTTTGCTATCCGTCACTTGGAGCGTGATTTCATATGTTCCTGCTTCATAAAATACTTCACGGTTGTTTTTCCAAGATACGAACGCAATGCCATCCCCATCTGCATCATAGCTTAAATCAATGTATTTGATTCGTTCCCCGATGCGATAAGTCGGTTTTGCAAACGTAAACTTCGCTACCGGATTGGAGTTTTCTCCCACCCGATTCACCGTTGGCACCGGAACGTACGTGATCTCAATGCGCCGTAACGCCGCGTCGTATTTGAGTTTGGCGTTTATTTGGGTCATCAGCCATGAAAGTTGCGTCATCAAACGATTGTTTACTACACGGAAATTCGGTTCGAGCGCCGTCGTCTGTCCATCGATCGTCACGAGGTTCGTAGACAATGCGACGGAAGCAACCGTTTGCGCCGCTTTGATCGACACCGTTTGGGTGGTAGCATCAAAATCTACAGGAAAGCCAAACGTGTCTCCGAGAAACTTAAGCGGTACATACGTTTTTCCATTGAAAATCGTTGCAGGGGCGTCTAGCAAGACGACGGTGCCATTGACATATGCTTCTTGCTGGTCGACATAGAGCAACACCCGAATCGAAGACGTAGACAATGCCGCGCGACTTTCCAAAGGGATGGCGTTCAAAAAGCACAAACACGCCACGAGCCACATGCGTAAAAATGTGCGTCTGTTTGGATGAACCATGATATGCCCCCCTTTTGTGGTGTATCGGTTCCTCAAAAAATAGATTCCTATGAAAATTGCGCAAAAAAAGTCCGTGCTTGCGAAATGTCTTGGTGAATGCACTGCACCAATTGCACGACAGAAGGAAACGTTTTTTCTTCCCGTAACCGCAAAAAAAATGAAATTTCGAGCGTCTGATCATATAAATCTCCGTCATAGTCTAACAGATGCACTTCCCATGACAACGTTGTTCCCTGAAACGTCGGACGATGCCCCACATTCATCACGCCAAAATACAATACAGATGGGTTTGTCAATGTGCGCACTGTCACCGCATACACGCCTGTTGCAGGGGCGACGTACGCTGCATCGGGGCGCATGTTCGCTGTCGGAAAACCCAACGTACGCCCCCGTTGATCACCACGCACGACAGTTCCTTGGATCGCATACGGTTTCGCCAGCAATCGTTGGGCGCGCGACACGTCTCCTGCGTGCAATGCTTCCCGTATGTGTGTAGAGCTCACACTTTCGTCTCCCAACGACACGCGCGGAACGACTCGAACATCTGCCTGATGATCTAACAATTGTTTTAGTGTGTCGCTCGTGCCTCGTCCACCATCACCAAATGAAAAATTATATCCGACAACGACTCCTTTGACACGCATCTTGCGTAAAATGTGATCGACAAAATTTTCGGGACTCAACTGGGCGAACGTATCATTGAACGAAACAACATACGCCGTCTCTACGCCACAAGCGGCAATATTTTCGAGTTTACGCGGAAGAGGCGTCAATACGGAGCGGTATGCGCGTTGCCCAAACAACTCCCGTGGATGGGGGTGAAATGTCATCACCGCACACGGGACATCATGGTGTTGGGCGAGTGCACGCGCACTCCCGATCACGTGTTGGTGTCCGACATGCACGCCATCAAACCCACCGATCGCCATCACCTGTCCCCCAAGTGGGCACGTCTCCAAAACGGACTCGGACAACGGATACGCCAATGTCACCACGTTCACCGTCCGTTCCTCCTCTCCGCACGCATCTCGCGCCACACACGTGAGACACCGCACACGATTTATACTTCGGAAAAATCACTCAGTTTTGCAAAAGTGGCAATCCTCTTGCACGTCTTCTTTTCAGGGTCGATGCGTACGAGACCGATCGTCACGTCTTCGTGTGCGCGATGACACGACATGCGCATCACGGTGGGCATCAAACATTCAGGGATGTCGAGAAACCGTTCCCACGGCAACGGTTGCCCGTATAACGCAGCCTTTGCCAAGGACACATCGACGCGACACACAGGCAAAAAGGAACACGCTTGTCCGAGAGATAGCACGTGTTCCTTCCATGTCCCTCCATCTATGGCTTGGTGTATTTGTTCCCAAGTTACACAACGTGCTGCCGCAATCCCACTGCATGACGTGCGACGAAGCCGTTCCATCCGCGCTGGATAGCCAAGTTTTTCTCCGATGTCCACACAAAGCGTTCGCACATACGTCCCTTTGGAACACGTCACTTCAAAGGTAATTTGTGGATGCGTGCGCACGAGATCGGTGGAAATGACGGTGAGGGCTTCGATGGTCACTTGTCGTTGGGGGCGTATGACAGCAACATGGTCATGGGCATAAGAATACAATCGTTTTCCATCGACATGTACGGCGGCATATAGCGGTACCGTCTGCGTATATGTGCCGACAAAGGACGCAAAGACTGGCGCAATGTCGGTCTCCGTCACGTGTACATGTTCGGCACAGGCTGTGACTTTTCCTGTGGCATCTTCCGTTTCTGTTGCGATTCCCAATGTCATCACGGCTTCGTATGTTTTGGCACGCATATGCAACACATCGGCTAGCTTGGTCGCCTTGCCCAAAAGCAACGGCAAGACGCCAACGACTGCGGGATCTAATGTCCCCGCATGTCCCACTTTTTGGATCCCGAGTACTTTTCGGGCGCGTGCTACACATTGATGGGATGTCATGCCTGCGGGTTTCCACAAGGGCAAAACGCCGTCTATTTGGATCATACGTACGTCTCCACGTAAGCAGTAACGTCTTGCACGACCGTTTCAAGAGAACCATATATGGTACATCCCGCCGCCAATACGTGCCCACCCCCACCGAAATACTGCGCAATGTGCGCCACATTAATCCGCCCCGCAGAACGAAAACTCACTTTCACTTCTAAATCCGACTTTTGCTTGAACAACATCCCGACTTCTACCCCGTCTACATTGCGCGCAAAATTCACAAGTCCTTCGGTATGTTCGTCTTGCGCTCCCACGCGTTTCAACATCCCTAAAGAAATGACGATCCAAGCAACACGCTGTGCCACACCAAACGTCAGCGTCGCGATCGCTTCTTTGAGCAACAACATTTGGGCTGGACTCATTTTTTCAAGCAACTGTTGGGCGAGCGCATGCGCATTGACCCCATGAGACACCAACTGATGAGCGATTTCTAGTACACGGGCATTCGTGTTGCCGTAACGAAATCCACCAGTATCCGTGAGCAATCCAGCATACAATGTCGCCGCCATTTCCGTAGTCATCGGCATGCGCAGCGCCGTCAGGAGATCGTACAACACTTGCGCAGTCGCCGCCGCATGCACGTTCACGTACCGATGCGTGCCGTACCCTTGATTCGTCGCATGGTGATCAATATTGAGCAACTGATATGACGGAGCGAACCAGCGTGATACCGTCCCGATGCGTTCCAGACTGGCGCAATCCAAACAGATGATCCACTCAAAAGTTGGAGAGACCCCCTGTTGTTCAGCGTGCACAATGGGCTGTTCTCCCAATAAAAATGTGAGTTTTTGCGGAATTTCGCCTTCATTGATCAGCGTATACGATTTGTTCATCGCACGCAGGATGTGCCCCATTGCACTGACCGAACTGACCGCATCGCCATCTGGAGAAACGTGGGAAACGACCAAAAAATGATCGCCTGCGTGTAGAAATTGTGCGACTTCTTCTGGTGAACCGAAAACCGCAACGGGGTGTTCTTCATTTCGACTTCCCATCATGAATACACCTCGTTTCTGTACGTGAATGGAGTGACCACTTCGGAGTGCGCCACGCCGTTAGTCGGTTGGAGAAGCATTTTGCACCGTCGTTCCTTCGGGAATTTCGTTTTTTGTGTTCAAATCTTTGAGCACGGCTTCGATGCGACTGCCGTAATCAATCGATGTATCCAATGAAAACAAGAGCTCGGGGACGTGGCGAAACCGAATGCGTCGCCCGATTTCTGTGCGTATAAACCCTTTGGCACGTTCAATAGAGAGGAGTGATTGTGCTTTTTGCTCGTCATTTCCCAAGATGCTGATGTACACTTTGGCTTGGGACAAATCTGTAGTCATGCGCACACCCGTGACGGTAATGAAGCCGATCCTTGGATCGTGCAATACCGTTTGGAACAATTGACCGAGCTCTTTTTTGATCTGTTCACCTACACGATCCACACGAATTTTGGGCATTGGTTCGCCTCTTTCTCCACAAGGTTGCTCGCCATACTGCCATGCAGTGATACTAAACACTGATTAAAAACGTCCATACCAAGCGTCCCATTTCACAAGAAATCATTGTGCTTTTTAACCAATAGGATTCTTGTGTTCAATCCGTGTTTCGTATGAAACACAGAAAAATACTGTGCCTTCTTACACTTCTACTCTTTCCATCACGAACACTTCAATCTTGTCTTGCTCCTTGATATCGATCCATTTTTCCAATGAAATACCACATTCATACCCCTGAGCCACTTCTTTGGCATCGTCCTTAAATCGTTTGAGGGATTCTATTTTCCCTTCATAAATTACCTTGCCTTCACGCAACAATCGCACTTGTGCTTGGCGCAATACTTTTCCATCTGTGACCATACAACCGGCAATGGTCCCAATTTTGGACACCTTGAACACATTGCGCACTTCGGCTACCCCCACAGACTGTTCTCGATATACAGGGGCGAGCATTCCTTTCATTGCCACTTGAATTTCATCGATCGCTTGGTAAATGACTTGGTGTATGCGAATGTCGACGCCTTCTTGATCTGCGTTTTGTTTGGCTGTTGTTTCTGCGCGGACATTAAACCCTACGATAATCGCACGCGATGCATGCGCCAATGCCACATCAGATTCGGTGATATTCCCTACGCCTGCATGCAATATGCGCATCCGTATCCCTTCGACATCGATTTTTTCTAGGGATGTTTTTAATGCTTGCACCGACCCTTGGGCATCGCCTTTGAGGATAAGATTCAAATCTTTGAGCTCGCCCTCTTTAATTTTCGTGTACAAATCGTCTAGCGACACGAGTGTATTGCCTGTAAAATCTGCTTGACGTTGTTTGGAGGTGCGGGACTCGGCGATTTCACGGGCTTTGCGCTCATCTTCAAATACCATGAACGGATCGCCTGCCTTAGGCACTTCGGTCAGCCCTGTAATTTCGATAGGGGTAGAAGGTGTTGCTTCCTTCACGCGCCGCCCTTTGTCGTTCACCATCGCACGAATACGTCCGAACGCATTGCCAATGACAATGGCATCCCCAATCTTCAATGTGCCGTGTTGCACTAAAATGCGCGCAACCGCTCCTTTTCCTTTGTCCAACTCGGCTTCAATAACCGTCCCCCGTGCTCGTTTGTTTGGATTGGCGCGATATTCTTGTACTTCTGCGACGAGCAAGATCATTTCGAGTAGCTGGTCTAAATTCGTTTTTGCCTTGGCGGAAATATTGACAAATATCGTGTCGCCTCCCCATTGTTCGGAAACGAGCCCATATTCTGTTAGCTCTTGTTTGATGCGCTCTGGATTTGCATCCGGTTTGTCCATTTTGTTGATTGCCACAATGATGGGGACTTTCGCAGCCTTTGCATGGGAAATTGCTTCTTTTGTTTGGGGCATGACACCGTCATCGGCAGCGACGACCAAAATCGTAATGTCCGTCACTTGTGCACCACGCGCACGCATCGACGTAAACGCTTCGTGCCCTGGCGTATCTAAAAAGGTGATCTTCTTACTGTTGTACTCGACTTGATATGCCCCGATATGCTGTGTGATGCCGCCAGCTTCCCCCGAAACGACGTTCGTTTGTCGTATCGCATCCAATAAGGTTGTTTTCCCATGGTCGACGTGCCCCATGATCGTCACCACAGGGGGGCGCTCGATGAGCATCTCCTCTTCATCGGCTTCGATGGTGTCTTCGTAGTTGTCTTGTTCTTGGGCAATTTTGATCTCGACTTCAACCCCAAATTCTCCCGCTAACAATACGATGACATCCAAATCGATTTCCTGATTTATCGTGGCAAATACACCCATAAACAGAAGCTTTTTTATGACTTCAGATGCATCTTTGTGCAATAATTTAGCGGCATCGCCCACGGTCATCGCCCCGCGTGCGATGATTTTTTTTGGGGTGTTGTCTATTTTAATTTTCGGTGTCCCTGCACGAGAATACGCTTTGTTCGCCCCTTTGGATTTTTTACGCGTACGACCTTTGCCGTCGCTAAACTCACCATCGGAAAACTTTGTGGTACGCTCACGTTCGCGCTCTCGGTCTTTGTAACGATCCCGTGCTTGTTGCGCCACGAGCTTGGTGTCTACAGCTGGTGTAGGTTTTGCAGGAACGCCACCCCGCGCACCCCCTCGATCCCCTGTCGGACGTTGTCCCATCGGACGGTCTCCTGTCGGACGTTGTCCCATCGGACGGTCTCCTGCCGGACGTTGTCCCATCGGACGGTCTCCTGCCGGACGTTGTCCCATCGGACGGTCTCCTGCCGGACGTTGTCCCATCGGACGGTCTCCTGTCGGACGTTGTCCCATCGGACGGTCTCCTGCGGAACGTGCCACACCCCCACTCTGATTCGTATTCCGTGGAGTTTGCCCTGTTGTCCTCCCTTGATCGGGTCGTCGCTGGTGCGAAGCGATGCCCGATGCAACGGGTGGTTGATGTGCTAGAAGATCTGGTTTCACCCCTGTAGAAGAATTAGTAGTAGCATTGGGCGCATTCGTATTCGACACCTGCGCTGTCATTTGTGGTTTGTTCGTTTCTTGACTTTGCACACGCACTTCCGGTGAAAAGGCTGTTGCTTTATGACGCAGATCGTCTTCTAGGCTTTTTGGTCGATCCTGTGCAGTACGTGGTGCCACACTGCTTGCTTTGTGTTCGGATCGAACTTGCGGGGGGTGTTCTTTTACTTGCGACGTAACCGTCATCGTTTCCCCTCCTGATGGTGTGGTGTGGCCTGTATTTTCAGTAGCCAGCGGTTTTATTGGTGCTGTATGCATGTCACTCGTTTTCATCGCAAACGTGCGTGGTGGTGCGGTTTGAATTTCGGCAGCGCGTTTGACGGCGGCATTGGCTTTGAGGTCACTGAAAAATTTCTCGACGGCGACCACGTCTCGCGGTTCCATCACACTCATGTGGTTGTTGACCGAAAGTTTCAGTCGTTTCATGATCGTAATAATTTCTTTGCTACTCATATTCAAAGACTTGGCGTACTCGTATACACGCACTTTATTGTCTAATTGCGTCAAGGGTGTTCCACCTCCGAAATATTGGTCATGCTTTGCACAATAAGCTTGCTCATCGCCGGGTCAGTAATGGCCAAGACAACACGTTGCACTTTTCCGATGCTTTTTCCCAGCTCGTGACTGTCGAATTTTTGTACATACTGTACGTTGTAAAATGTACACTTGTCTGTGTATTTTTTCTTCGCCAAAGAAGATGCGTTGGCAGAAAATACGACGAGATGGGCTTGCTGATTGCGTATCACTTTCATCACCGCAACGTCACCACACACCAATTTTCCTGCTCGTCTGGCGAGCCCAAAATACGATAACGTCCGATCGTCGGCATTCACGAAGATGGTTGCCCTCCTTGACTATTTTCGTGCAACTGCTCGTGAAGCGTGCAATCCACTACGACATGAAACGCACGTTCAAACGCTTTCGTCTTCTTCGCTCGCATCGTACACGTCGGCGTGGCACAAACGTATGCCCCTCGCCCAGGCATTTTCCCTGTATCGTCATACACCGCAGTATGGACTTCCGAGCGCACAACACGCAACAACTGCTTTTTGGGAAAGCGCTTGTGACAAACGACGCATTTGCGCATCGGAACGTGTCGTGACTGCAATCTTTCTTCACTCCTTTGATTCCCCTTCACTCTCGCCTTGCAAACATCCCGCAACCTTTTATGCCATCTCGTCAATCGTCACCGATTGTTGGGGCATAAGCGTCGTCGTGCGGGGCCGTCCGTATTCTTCGTACGCTTGTGTTTCGCTTTTGATATCGATTTTCCAACCCGTTAATTTGGCAGCCAATCGCGCATTTTGCCCTTTTATCCCGATGGCCAAAGAAAGTTGATAATCTGGCACGATGACTCGAGCGACCTTTTCGGTTTCAAAAACGTTCACTTCCACTACTTTTGAGGGACTCAACGCATTGGCAATAAATTCATCTACTTGCTTACTCCACCGCACGATATCGATTTTTTCACCACACAACTCAGTCACGATCGTTTGCACACGTGCACCTTTGGGCCCCACACAAGAGCCGATCGGATCGACATCGGCATTGTGCGAATACACCGCAATTTTCGTGCGTTGTCCTGCTTCGCGTGTCAAGGATTTGATCACGACAACTCCTTCGGAAATTTCAGGCACTTCCAGCTCAAACAACCGCCGAACGAGTCCCGCATGCACGCGCGATACGATAATTTGGGGTCCCTTAGGCGCATTGTCCACTCGGATAATGTATGCTTTGAGGCGATCATGTACTTTTAATTTATCTGTTGGCATCACTTCGGTGAGGGGCATTACCGCTTCTGCTTTCCCGATGTCTAGATAAATATTACGCGCATCGATGCGCTTGACGATGCCCGTCACAATCTCTTCTTCCTTGTCTGCGAACGTATCATAAATAATCCCGCGTTCGGCTTCCCGAATGCGTTGCGTGACGACTTGTTTGGCAGTTTGCGCTGCGATACGCCCAAAATCTCTCGGAGTGACTTCGACTTCCAATGTGTCGTTAAGCGCCATGTGTGGATGTGTCTCCCGCGCCACGCCGAGCTGCACCTCTGTCCGTGCGTCAATAACTTCCTCGACAACAGTTTTCTGTGCGAACACACAAATCATGCCCGTCATGCGATTAATGTCGACGCGCACGTTAGGCGCACTATTAAAATTACGCTTGTAACTCGAGATGAGTGCTGCTTCGATCGCATCGATCAGTACGTCTTTGGAGATGCCTTTCTCTCGTTCAATTTCACTTAATGCCTCGATAAACGTTGCATTCATACAACGCATACTCCCCCTTTCCATTCATGAGAACGCACCCTTCTCCGCCATAAAGCATCAACCAAAATAAACACTGCGTCGTGCAAACGTAATGTCTTCTCTGGGAATGCGAAGAGGCTTCTTGCTCTTTTGTAGGCGCAATAGGACAGCTTCTTCCCCGTATTGATCTAGCCAACCTTCCCATGCGGACTGTCCATTGAGAGGATAGCGGGTCTCCACATACACGTACTGCCCGATCGCCTGCACATAATCTTGTGCTGTGCGCAATGGCCGCTCCGCACCTGGCGAAGATACTTCCAGAATATATGCGTGTTGCAACTGTGCATGCGCATCAAGAAGTGCGCTGACCATGTCTGTAATGCGCTCACAGTCGTCGAAATCGACCCCCCCCTCTTTGTCGACAAGCAACCGTAAAACATCGCTCCCTCCTTCGTTTTCATACGCAACTTCGACCAATTCATAACCTGCTGTGGCCAACTGCGCCCGCACCTGCGTATCGACGTCGGCGCACAATTGCTCTGCGTTCACTCCGAATCCCCCTCTTATGAAAACGTAAAGAGTGGGTTTCCCCACTCCGCCTAAACCTCCGTATCTTCATTCGCAGTATCATTGTAGCACATGGAGAACATCGTTGCAACAGACAAAGCCCTAAATACAGAAGATGCTTTGGCGGTTTACACGCACTATGAAGTTACCCCCAGTGAAATGAACTTTATGAACCAAGGGAATACGATTCAATATATGGGATATTTTGTATGTTGACCATGCACGGATGTGATACGTATGAAATCGCACTCATTTCTTTTTGAGCGTCGGTTTTAGGGAATAAGGTTTTCTTTGAAAAGTATATTTTTCCAAAAAATCAGCCGTAAACTGAAGCTGGTTTTCTGGAAAATGTCTATGTCTGTTTTTACAATTTCCATATTTTTTATCTTCTTCTCTATATGAAGGGTATATTTGCAAGCTAAAACATCCATTTTCACGCATATGTTCAATTTCCATTTTCATGCGGTCAGTCCCATTTCTAAAATGGGCATGCCGAATGAACCCTTTGAATGGTACTAAATCTTTCTGATCTTTTTGTGGGGTAATGTTTGTAATTTCTGTATCCGATACAATCAGGAACAAATATACCTTCATTGTCGGATTATCCGCTTGCTTTAGCATTACTTCTGTGAGCACTTCTTTATTTAAATAGATGTCATCTTCCGTCAATTTTTTCTTGGGTACACGCGTTCTGTCTTTATACGCTTCGTTATACTTTATTTTTTTTTCTAGATTATTTGAAACCCTGCAAGACAATCCTCCAACAATTTGTAACACTACCAGTGTAGCAGTTTCTTGATGTGGCTTCGATTTTTGCATAGATGCATGAACTAGTTTCATGTATCCTTTCTCACGCTGTTTTAATATCAGTTCGCTTAGGCATCGTTTTGCAATGTGACCTGTTGCAACCTCTGATATATAATAATTCTTTAAGTCGCCCACTTCAAATGAAAAGATCGGCAATTCACCTGCCCTTGCATTTGTCGACATTGCGGAAGTTTTCAAGGGGATTTTGTTTGCTTTTTTGCGTTCCGCTGTGATGATTGCGTCTATTTTACTTTTATCAAAATTCTCTTTTTGGAATGCTGTCCATAATTTTTTGAAATATTGTAAGGTTTCTGCGGTCTTTTTCACTGCGTTGCTCCACTTTATCGAACCGACAGCAATCATCTTGCCGACCATGTGTTCCACTTTTTCATAGATCGTTTGCGTCACGTCTCTACAGTCTTTATTCGCAACACAGTATGAAGAAAACAACACAAATAAATAAGCCGCCATTTCATACGCAGCAGGGACTGCGACTGCCCCAGCAAAAGCGATTTGACTGGATTTCTCAGTACATGCTGTCAACGCATCCGCACTTGTCGTGGTGTTCTGAACGTTTTTTAGTGCCCGTATGGCTACTTTGGGCGAGGGGGTTTTTGTGTTTAATTGGTTGAATTGGTTTTTTTGACCATTTTTTAGTACTAGTTTCACACAGGTGTCGAGACTTGGCAAACGTTTTTGTAGTGGCATAGGGGTTGTCCCTTTGGCTGCCGATGCTGAAATGGCTGAGGGAAACAAGGAGACGAGGAGAGTGATACAGAGCATAATGTGCATTTTTCTTTGATTCCATGATGTTCTCATGATTTTCCTCCTGCTTATCTATAAAATATAGTGTTGTCGCTGCACAAACAAGACCTATGATTTTGATCGACGCACGACACCCTATATAAATTATAAAAAGAAAACGATGTTTTGTCAAATAATATCGTTGTAAAAATAATTGCTGCCTCAATATGTAATTTCCGTTACCAAACGTATTGTCGACATGAAATTGTTTATTTATCTGATTTTTTTACGAAATTTATTTTTTTGATACTATGCACGCCTACGTACTTGTAAAATGAAACGATTTTTATACTAAGCACTGATTAAAAACGTCTGTGCAGAGCCTTTTCTTTTACGGGAAAAAACAGTGATTTTTAACCAATAGAATTCCTGTATTCCATCAGTGTTTATACTAATTCCAAACAAATATATTGACACAATAACATACGTGTGATACATGGAAAGAAGTTCACAAACGGTCGTTCAAAAACAAAATGTCCGATTCTCTCAGGAAAGTAGAAAATACTCTTTCTGAAACACGAACTTCCTTGTCAAAAAAACGATCAAAAGTATTACAGGTAGCGCCTGGATGGTATCGATGTTTTAGTTTAGAATTAGTATTAGTATTAATCTTTTTTTTAAAAATACGTTGAAAAAAGAAAAAAACCATGTCTTTTGGGAAAGACAATGGCTTTTATGGGCGGGTTTCGTATACAACTGCATCGCATACCGCACTGCAAGCGAGCTCTTATGGTTAAAAAAACGTCAATTGATTCGTTTGGGGCAACGATTGAAAGGAACCCCAAGATTGCAACAGCTCCACGATCGTTTTGGACACTTTGGTGCGCTTGTGAAAATCTTCTACAGATAAAAAATCATATTGTTCCCGTGCCTCGATGATGCTTTTCGCTACGGTTTCCCCGAGCCCTGGAATCACACGAAACGGTGGGATGAGCGCCGTGCCCTCAATACAAAACTTGGATGCATCTGACCGCTTTATATCAAGTGGCCAAAACGAAAAGCCACGGGCCGTCATCTCTAAGGCAACTTCCAGCGCAGAGAGCGCATTTTTTTCTTTTGCGGTGGCTGCAAACCCTTTTTGTTCGATTTCTGTCATTTTCTTTTGAATCCCGTCGTACCCTTGAAGCAGTACATCCAGCTCTACATCATCGGCACGAATCGAAAAATACGTTGCATAAAATGCAATCGGATAATACAGCTTGTAATAGGCACAACGTACTGCGGAGAGCACATATGCCGCCGCATGCGCTTTGGGAAACATATAGTCAATCCGCTGACACGCTTCGATGTACCATGCAGGAACGTCACAACGTTTCATTTCGGCGATCCATTCCTCAGTCAACCCTTTTCCTTTACGCACACTTTCCATAATCTTAAACGCAATGAGTGCATCGAGTCCTTTTTTGTGAAGCAAATACAACATAATATCATCCCGACACCCGATGACCGTTTTGATCGTGCACGTCTCATTTTGGATGAGTTGTTGTGCATTTCCGACCCACACCCCCGTCCCATGTGAAAGTCCTGAAATTTGAATCAAATCGGCAAATGAATTTGGTTTTGTTTCTACCAACATTTGACGCACAAACCGTGTTCCCATCTCAGGGATGCCATACGTGGCGACAGGAGAGCGAATTTGTTCAGGGGTCACCGCCAACGGTGTCGTTGATGAAAATAACGCAATGACTTGCGGATCGTTCATCGGGATCGATTTTGGATCTTTGCCGGTGAGCTCATACAGCATGCGCATCATCGTCGGATCATCATGCCCGAGAATATCTAGTTTGAGCAAATTTTCCTCAAAAGCATGGTAGTCAAAATGGGTGGTGTACCATTCAGATTTTTTATCATCGGCCGGATATTGAATCGGCGTAATTTCATGGATATCCATGTCGTTGGGGACAACGACGATGCCCCCTGGATGCTGTCCCGTAGAACGACGTGCGCCTGTACACCCTTGGGCAAAATTAAGCATTTGTGCCCCACGGTACGTTTCTTCTCGCCCTTCCATGAATTTTTTGACGAACCCAAATGCTGTTTTTTCGGCTACGGTGCCGATCGTTCCTGCACGAAATACATGTTTTTCACCGAATAATTCCTTCGTGTAGCGGTGTGCAATCGCTTGGTATTCTCCAGAAAAGTTCAAATCAATATCGGGAACTTTATCCCCTTGGAATCCAAGAAAAGTTTCGAAAGGAATGTCTTGTCCTTCGCCTTTGAGGGCATCCCCACAGGAGGGGCACGTTTTGGGAGGAAGGTCGTATCCGGAACGAATGAGCGGATCGTTGTCCCATTGGCTATGTTGACACGTAGGGCAGACATAATGCGGAGGCAATGGATTGACTTCAGAAATACCGAGTAACGTCGCCACAAAAGAAGAACCGACGGATCCACGCGATCCGACCAAGTAGCCCTCTTCATTGGATTTGCGCACGAGGCGTTCCGAAATGAGATAGTTAGCAGAAAATCCATATCGAATAATGGGCTGTAGCTCTTTTTCAAGGCGCTGTTGCACAATATGTGGCAACATTTCCCCGTACCAACGGCGCGCAGTATCGTAACAGCGTGTTTGCATCTCTTCTTCTGCGCCTGCGATGTGTGGGGTGAACAATTTTTTGGGGAAGAGCGAAAACGCCTCAAAAAGGGAATACACGTATTGCGGTTGCGTCACGACGATGTCATAGGCGACGTCTTCGCCTAAAAATGAAAACTCCGCAAGCATTTCTGTTGTCGTTTTCAAATGGGCATCGGGCAGTTCATACTCTTTCAGTGGCGTGTATCCTGTAATCCCTTGGATTAAAATATCACGACAGCGTTTTTGGTACGGATGTGCATAGTGGACATTGCCTGTCGCAATGACCGGGAGCGATAGTATTTTTCCGAGGGATACGATCGTTTCGATCGTTTGTACGACATGTTCAGTGCACTCTACGAACCCCTTGGTGACCAAATGGGCATACATCCCCAACGGTTGTACTTCCAAGACATCGTAAAATTGGGCAACGGCGAGCGCTTCCTCGTACGATTTGTTCATGACGGTATCGAACAATTCCCCTTTTTCACACCCTGAAACGAGCAACAGTCCTTCCCGTCGTTTTGCCAATTCAGATTTTGGCATGCAGGGCACACGCCCCATATACGTCGTATGCGACAGCGAAACAAGCTCATAAAGTTGTTTTTTTCCAGTTTCATTGCGTGCGAAGACGGTACAATGAAATGGACGAGATTTCGTGAGGTCGCGCGGCAGTGTGTTGATATCGGCGACGGTCATGGCCTGCGTTTGGGGCAATGTTTGGAGCAAATGCAACAAAATGTGCGCAAGTGCTTTTGTATCGTCGAGTGCACGGTGATGGTTTGTGAGCGGAATGCCACATTTTTCGGCAATCGTGTTGAGTTTGTGGTTTTTGAACGTAGGAAAGGCGACGCGTGCCCATTCGACCGTATCGATCACCGGGGATACAGGAAACGTTTTGTTGTGCTGGGCACATGCGGCGCGTATAAAACCCATGTCAAAGCGTGCGTTGTGTGCGACCCACACATGCCCTGTCCCTGCCCAAGCGAAAAAACCGTCTAGCACATCTTGTACCAGAGGGGCGTCTTGTACCATGGCGTCTGTGATGCCTGTCAGCTGGGTAATCCCTGCCGGAATGCTCCGAAGCGGTCGGATAAAAGAAGAAAATTCGTCGATGATTTGCCCTTGATGCACCTTGACGGCAGCAATCTCTATCAATTGTTGGTGTCTTGCGGACAGCCCTGTCGTTTCGACGTCGAATACGATAAAAGTCGCGTCCGCTAACGATCGCTCATCGGCATCGCTCACGATCGGAATGCTGTCATCAATGACATTCGCTTCTAGACCGTACAGCACATCGATTCCATATTTTTTGGCTACTTTGGCTACTTCGGGATACGCCTGTACGGTCGCATGGTCGGTAACCGCAAGCGCACGATGTCCCCACGATGTGGCAAGTGACGCATACTGTTCAAAACTGCTAACTGCATCCATCGTACTCATCGTCGTATGCAGATGAAACTCAATGCGTTTTTGTGGGGCGTCGTCCGTCCGTGTGTACGGGCACTCCATGTGTTGGATATGGGAAATGAGCAAAATAAGCTCTGGTGGCTTCATAAACTTGTCCCACTCCACTTTCCCTTGCACCCGTACATAGTGCCCCTCACGAAACGCTTTCCATGCCTCCACTTCCTCGTCATCTTTGGCAATCCATTTGCAAAAGATGCTGTCGGTTTCGTCTGTGATCGCCAGTTGAAATAGTGTATTTCCATTGCGTAGCGTACGTATTTCTACTTTGAAAATACGGCCTTCGATTGTAATTTTTTTGCATTCATCCGTCACTTGAATGAGTGGCACGCTCGCTTCTTTGGCGTTGGATTTTTGCACACCAGTTGGTGAAGCAGAGGAGGCCTGTACAGCCGATGCGCTCCATTGCTGCGACCATTGCTGTTGTTCTTGGGCAACGACTTCTTGCAATCGGGTAACTTGCTCTTCGTGCTGCTTTGTATTGCATGCAAATGCAACACAATACGTACGCTGAAATCGTTGTTTATAAAATGTGGTGACCCATTGATCGATGTGTTTTTTCTTCGCCCAGTCGACCGTCGCGACATCCCCCAGTGCGATCGTCACGGCGGATCGATCCATGCGCACTTCTGCAGTCGCCAACGGATTGGCCAATGTCGCATATGTCGTTGCGATCGAGGCAACACACGCTTCCCAATATGCCTGAAAAATGTCTCCATCAAGGATTTTTTCATCATAATGGATACTCAGCTCTACGTACGTCACGGATGAAAACTGCGCACGCAATCGCTGTTCTACGTATTGATACGCCGTCCAAGGAAGTATCTCCGTCGCACACCCCACATTCACCGTCCACTGTGACTTGTTCCGATGTACACGCACGGTTTCGAGTCCCAGCGTAGCGGGGAGATACGCCGAAGGGATGTTCAGCTGTTGAAACCACGTCATCGCCATGAGAGGCGTTCGTTGTATATTCATCATGATAGCCCTTCCTTATATGGGGGTGGCCCTTAAGAAATATTGTTTGGCATGTGTTAGTATGCACGCGCGAAGATGACGGTGTGTTTTGCGGGTTTCGTACATACGAGACATGTTTTCGGCTGTGAAGAGGGAGAAAATGGGATGTTTCGACTTGTCATGCCTGTGCGTTGTTTGACGGTCTGTTCACAAACGGGCTCCCCACACCAGCCTCCTTCGATAAAACCAAACGTTTTTTCCTCTTGTTCGATTTCATCTAGCGTATCGACGTAGCGCGTGTGTTGTTGGCGAAAGGAAAGAGCACGGTCGTACATGGCAGCATGCACATCTTGCAACATTTTTTGTACTTGGGAAACGATGTCGTCAAGTGCTACGGCACGTTTTTCGCCCGATACCCGTGACACTAAAATGGCCTGCTTATTTTGAATGTCCCGGGGACCGATCTCCAACCGTACAGGAACCCCACGCATTTCGTATTCGTTGTACTTCCATCCCGGTGTCACATCTGTCCGATCGTCCATGCCTACACGGATGCCTTCTTGTTTGAGCGCACGTCGGATCGACTCTGCTACGGGCATCACGGTCTCTCGGCTGTGCGGAGGCCCGATGGGGATGACCATCAGTTGTGTGGGGGCGATTTTCGGGGGGAGGACTACGCCACGGTCGTCTCCATGCACCATAATCATGGCACCAATGAGCCGTGTCGAAACGCCCCAAGACGTCGTATGCACGAATTGCTGGCTGTTGTGACGATCGGTGTATACAATATGGAATGCTTGGGCAAAATTCGTCCCCATGTAATGAGATGTTCCTGCTTGCACTGCACGGCCGTCTTGCATCAGTGCCTCGATCGAAAACGTCTCACACGCCCCGGCAAATTTTTCGCTGTCCGTTTTTTGACCGACCACGACAGGCATCGCCAGTACGTCCTCGACAAATTCACGATACAATTCAAGCATTTGTAACGTTTCCCGTCGTGCATCCGCTTCATCTTCGTGGGCCGTGTGCCCTTCTTGCCACAAAAACTCCGTCGTGCGTAAAAACGGCAACGTCCGCTTTTCCCAGCGCACCACGTTCGCCCACTGATTGATAAGCAACGGCAGTTCCCGATACGAATGTATCCATTTGGCAAACATGTGTCCGATCATAGTTTCTGATGTCGGGCGAATGGCCAGCCGTTCTTCTAACGCTTCGCCCCCCGCATGCGTCACCCAAGGCAACTCTGGGTTGAACCCCTCGACATGTTCTTTTTCTTTTTCAAAGAAACTTTCGGGGATAAACATCGGGAAGTACGCATTGCGATGCCCCGTTTCTTTGAACCGTTCATCTAAAATGCGTTGGATCCCCTCCCACAAGGCATACCCGTCTGGTTTAAAGACGATACACCCACGCACGGGCGCATAGTCCATCAAATCTGCCTTCTGGATAACATCCAAATACCAGCGCGAAAAATCTTCTCGCTGTGACGTAATGTTTTTTCGCTCTTCTTCTTTTTTCATGCTTATTTACCCCCGAAACAATCGGATAATATCGTGGTACGTGACGATCAACATCATCATCATTAAAAGGGAGAAACCGATGAAATGAATCACATTTTCCCACCGCGGTTGAACCGGTTTGCGTCGCACGGCTTCAACCGCTAAAAAAATCAGACGACTGCCATCTAACGCAGGAATTGGCAACAAATTAAAGCAGGCCAAGTATAAATTCAACATGGCCGCCCACCATGCATACTGTAGCCAACTCGCACTCGCAATTTGTACCGTCATTTCGGCAATGCGAATGGGTCCCCCGAGGTCTTCCCACTCGAACTGACCAAGAACGAGTCGTTTGAATCCGTCAAAAATAAGGACTGCCGCATCGCCAAACGCCTTCACCCCGTTGGAAATGCCTTCGGTCACCGTCGCTGTACGCGTAATCGCTTCCATCCGTATGCCTACCCGAATGACAGTTTGCCCATTCTCAATGCGGGATTTGGGGGTCACTGAAACGGTTACCAGCTTCCCTTCCCGACGAACGACCCAGTTCGTAGCGCGGTTCGCCGATTGGCCGATGCGTTCGGATATGCGCTCTACCTGCGTCCCAATCTCCGTGCCATCAATCCGTACGATGACATCTCCGCTACGCAATCCCGCAAGCTGTGCAGGCTCATTGGCCAACGTCTCTTTGATGGCGATGTGTTCTGGCACGCCGTTGCCGTATGCAAAGACGATAAACAGCAACATCGCCAATACAATGTTCATGAGTGGACCCGCAAAAATGATTTGCGCACGTTGCCACACCGATTTTGTCATATATTGCCTCTCGAGTGGGGCGTCATCCGCATCGCCGTCTTCCCCAGCCATGCGCACGAATCCACCAAACGGAAGAAGACGGAACGTATATTTCGTTTCTCCCCGCGTAAACGAAACGATTTTGGGACCAAAGCCGATCGCGAACTCCTTGACCCAAACGCCTGCGCGACGTGCAAACGCAAAATGCCCCCATTCATGGATCGCAACGAGGACAACGAACAGCACGACGGTCAACACAATTCCTAACGGTGTCCATTCAAACGGCATGTTGCCACCCCCAATACATCGTATTCATTGCGCTGGATTTTTTTACATCGTGTGGTACGTATGTTGTCGGGCGGTCGCACGCGCCCATGTATCATATGCGACGATCGTATCCCAGTCGGGTTGTGCGTGTTGTTCATGACGTGCCAACGTAAATTCTACGAGTGACTCGATTTGATCCATCGTCAATGTTCCCGCCAAAAACCGTTCCACGGCCACTTCATTGGCTGCATTGAATACGGTCGGCGCCACTCCCCCCATGCGTCCTGCTGCTGTGGCGAGGGAAAACATCGGAAACCGTGCGTTGTCTAACGGCTGAAACGTCAATGCGCCGATCGTCGCCATGTCCAGTCGTGGTGCCAGTGCTGGTACCCGTTGGGGAAACGTAAGCGCATACTGGATCGGAATGCGCATATCCGGCATGCTGAGCTGTGCGAGTACGTTGCGATCGATAAATTCGACATAAGAATGGATGATCGACTCGGGATGAATAACGACTGCGATCCGATCGTAATCAATGCCAAACAACCAATGTGCTTCGATGACTTCTAATCCTTTATTGGCCATTGTTGCGGAATCGATCGTCACCTTGGCACCCATGGACCAATTGGGATGTTTTAATGCTTGCTCCACGGTCACCTGTTTTAACGCTTCACGGGATACGTGACGCAACGCTCCCCCCGATGCCGTCAAGGTGATACACGCCACACGAGAAATCGGTTCGCCATGCAACGCTTGAAAAATCGCAGCGTGTTCACTATCCACGGGGATAATCGCTACGCCTTTTTCTTGCGCCCGTTGCATGATGAGCTTCCCTGCCATCACGAGGACTTCTTTGTTTGCAAGTGCGATCGTTTTCCCTGCCTCAATGGCTGCTAAAGTAGGAATACACCCTCGACTGCCGACGAGCGCACTCACAACAATCTGTGCGTCCGCTACGGTGGCAACATCGATCAGCCCTTCATCGCCATACACAACACGCACATGGGAAGGCACGGCTAAACGAACCGTTTGTGCCAAGGCACGATCAGCAACACAGACCACTTTAGGATGAAACTGGTGCACTTGTGCGATGAGACGCTCCACTTGTGTGCCCGCAGCCAGTGCGACGACTGAAAAATGTTCCTGATGTTGTGCGATGACGTCCAATGTTTGTGTGCCGATCGAGCCCGTACTCCCTAAAATAGCCAACTTTTTCGTCGTCATCGCCCCCTTGCTCTCCTCTACTTCATACGAATCACATCTTGAAACCATATCCACAAATGGCTGTCTTGTACGAGAAAGCAAAGAAATTTTTAACCAATAGGATGACTGTATTCAAACCGTGTTTCGTATTCCGTCAGTAAAAGCGAACTGTTTGCCCCTAGTGTATCCACAACCCAAAAAGATGCACGAAGGGAAACACGATCATCCAGCTGTCCGTCCGATCGAGCACGCCACCGTGCCCTGGAAATAGCGTCCCCGTATCTTTGACATGGCGAATGCGTTTATACGCCGATTGAATGAGATCGCCGAGTTGCCCTACGACGGCAACAATTACCCCTAAAAAAATCGCTTCCCAAAACGACAACAGATCCACACGATACCAAGAAAAACAAAGCGCTGTGGCGATCGAGAATAAAACGCCCCCAACGGCCCCTTCGATCGTTTTGTTTGGTGAAATGGCAGGCCACAACAGCCTTTTCCCGAAAAAACGTCCTGTAAAATACGCCCCCGTATCCGCCAACCAAATGCAACTAAACAACAACAGCGTCCAAAATAGACCGTTTTCGACCAACCGCGTCACGACCATAAAATGAAAACCGATTCCAATGTATACGACCCCAATAAACGCCAAGGCGATGCGATCCAAATGCGTGCGATTTCGCGTACTCACCGTCAGTACCATAAATAAAAACATGATCACCCATACGAGCGACAAATGCGATACGGACGTTCCTCCGAACCAAAGCTCCCATGGTTCCACCAAAGCGACGGTACCCGCATAGCCGATCCCATTCGTTGGATCCCGCCATGTCATCCCATTGAGTCGCGCAAATTCACGGTACGCCAACAGCGCAAGCAAAGTAATTAAGAAAACATACGCGATGTCACCGATGGCAACAGGAATGAGAAATAACACACCTGCACCGATTCCTGTCACCATCCGCTGTCGCATCGTCTATTCACCGTACTTTCTGTGCGTAGTGCGTCTTTTATTGCCCATACCTTCTCATCCGTTGTTGGTACGACCGTATGGCCTCTTCAAATTGGTCACCAGTAAAATCCGGCCATAATACGTCACAAAAATACATTTCACTGTACGCCAGCTGCCATAACATAAAATTGCTAATGCGCAACTCCCCGCTCGTACGAATGAGCAAATCTGGCTCGGGATATTGCGCAGAAGGAATATATTGTGCAAATTGATGTTCGTCGCAATGTTCCAACTGAACATGCCCGTGCAAACAGTCGTGAGCCAAACGCTTGGCGGCTTCGGTGAGCTCGTGTCTTCCTCCATAATTCATGGCAAAATTCAATAAAAGTCCGTCGTTTTGTGCGGTCTGCTCGATCGCTTCATCTACGGCTTGTAACGTGGCGACGGGAACCCCATCTCGACTGCCCATCATCACAATACGAACGTTGTTCGCTTTGAGTTCGTCGATTTCTAAGGATAAAAATTCCAAAGGCAACTTCATCAAAAACTCGACTTCTTCATGTGCCCGATTCCAATTTTCTGTTGAAAACGCATACAACGTCAGCATTTTCACACCGATTTGTTGAGCAGTTTTCGTGATCACTTTGATATTTTTCATCCCTTGGCGATGTCCCCATATGCGAGGCATCCCCCGTTGCATTGCCCAACGCCCATTGCCATCCATAATAATCGCGACGTGGCTGGGTACGCGCAACGGCTGTGCGATCGGGAGAGTTGTTGTCGTTTGTTTGCGCAACCACGAACGGACGTTTCGCACGATCGCATTCCTCCCTCGATCCATTGCCTCGTTCTCACGATATACGATACAAAACACGGATGAAAACCCTCTTTGCAGAGGGCACCCTTTTACGAGAAAAAAGGGATTTTTAACTACTAGGATAGCGATATTCAAATCGTGTTTCGTATGGGCATCAAAAAATGACTTTACACTTCTGTAATTTCTTTTTCTTTTTGTGCTAGTAGCTTGTCGACTTCTCCAATAAAACGATCTGTACACTTTTGAATCTCTTCTTGAAAACGTTTTACCTCATCTTCTGAGAGAACGTCTTTGGACATTTTCTTGAGCTCATCATTGCCATCACGACGGATGTTACGCATCGCAACTTTTGCTTCTTCCCCTATCTTTTTTGTCGTCTTCACGAGCTCTGTACGACGTTGTGCCGTCAATGCCGGAATAGACAAACGAATGACGATGCCATCATTTGATGGCGTCAGTCCCAAATCGGACTTCATGATCGCTTTTTCGATCGCCCCACAAAGGGTCGCATCCCACGGCTGTATGAGCAACGTGCGGGCATCGGGCACTTGGACAGAAGCGACTTGTTGGATGGGACTCAATGTGCCGTAACTCTCAACTTGGAGGCGATCGAGCAAAGCAGGTGATGCCCGACCTGTACGCAATGTCGCCAAATCACGGCGTAGCGATTGTAGCGTTTTTTCCATGCGTTCTTGTGTATGCTTTGGGATGTGTTGTCCACTCACGAGATTATTCTCCTTTCAAGATTGTACCGATCTTCTCGCCCATCACGACACGCCGAATGTTGCCCGGCTCACAAATCGAAAACACAATTAATGAAATATGATTGTCCATACATAACGAGGAGGCGGTCGAATCCATCACACCTAAATTTTTATTCAGCATTTCCATGTATGTGAGCGAATCGTACCGCTTTGCAGTCGGATGTTGTTTGGGGTCTGCGCTGTATACGCCATCGACTTTATTTTTTGCCATCAAAATGACTTCGGCCTCAATCTCGGCCGCACGCAGCGCCGCTGTCGTATCTGTGGAAAAGTATGGATTTCCTGTCCCCGCAGCAAAGATGACGACACGTCTTTTTTCGAGATGACGAATCGCACGACGACGAATGTACGGTTCGGCAACTTGCTGCATGGTGATGGACGACTGTACCCGTGTCGGTACATCGATCTTTTCCAAAGCATCTTGCAATGCCAATGCATTCATCACCGTAGCGAGCATCCCCATATAATCGGCCGTCGCTCGGTCAATCCCTCGTGCACTGCCCGAAATGCCACGCCAAATATTGCCTCCCCCGACAACGATCGCAATCTCCACCCCGAGCGTCACGACTTCTTTGACTTGCTGTGCAACATCAAAAATCATCTGTGCATCGATCCCAAATCCTTGCGCTCCAGCAAGGGCTTCACCACTGAGTTTTAGCACAATCCGCTTATACTTCGGACTACTCATGTCAGCTTCCTCCCCATGATGTTCTAGTCCTTGGTTATCTTTTTACCTGTGCCATCACTTCTTCAGCGAAATTTTCTTGTTTTTTCTCCAAGCCTTCTCCCAATTCGAAACGAACAAAACGACGAATCGCTATTTTCTCTCCAATCATCGCAATCTTTTCATTTACCAACGTTTGGATTGTAATGTCGGGTTGTTTAATGAACGCTTGTTCGAGCAAACATTCCTCTTCATAAAACTTGCTCATCCGTCCCTCGATCATTTTGTCCACGATGTGCGCTGGCTTTCCTTCATTGAGTGCTTGGGCGCGTAAGATGTCTTGTTCCCGTTGCAACTGTTCTGTGGATACTTCTTCCCTAGACACATATTTTGGATTCGAAGCGACGATTTGGAGGGCGATGTCATGCACAAACTCCCGAAATGCATCCATCTTGCCTACAAAGTCTGTCTCACAGTTGACTTCAAGGAGCACTCCAATACGCCCGCCACCATGAATATAAGAGTATACCGTTCCTTCTGTGGCAATGCGTCCTGCTTTGTTCTGTGCAGCGGCCAATCCTTTTTTTCGTAAGACATCGACTGCTTTTTCGATGTCCCCTCCTGTTTCGTCTAGCACTTTTTTGCAATCAAGCATTCCCGCACCTGTTTTTTCGCGTAGTTGTTTTACTAATGCTGCGTTCACTGTTGTCAATGTCATCGTCTCCTTTTTGGAATCATGTGGTACGAGTCTGTATTTCAGCCCTGATATCATCGGTCAAAATGCCCTTTGCTTTCACGCAAACGGTAGCCCGCTGTACATATGTTATGAATAAGGGTTTCGTATGAAGTATACCATTTCTAAGATTATGTATGCGATACTCCGCATACCCTACATACGGAAAAAGAGAGCACCGGATGGACTCTCTCTCCTTTTTTGCTGCGAGATTGCGAATGAATCGTTCACGGCTTGTGTCGTGTGTTATACGGTCAATTGTTCGCCTTGTTTTGCCTCTACGACGGCATCGGCGATTTTTGCGGTTAAAAGTTTCACGGCGCGAATTGCATCGTCATTGGCAGGAATCACGTAATCGATCTCGTCTGGATCGCAGTTCGTGTCGACAATCCCGACAATCGGGATGCCCAGTTTGCGTGCTTCCGCTACGGCGATGCGTTCTTTCCGCGGATCGATAATAAACAAGGCATCGGGCACTTTGTTCATGGATTTGATGCCACCAAGGAATTTTTCTAGGCGTTCTTGTTCTTTGTGCAGAAGAATCACTTCTTTTTTTGGCAACACGTCAAACGTGCCGTCTTCAGACATCTTCTCGATTTGCTTTAACCGAGTAATGCGTTTTTGGATCGTCTGAAAGTTGGTCAACGTTCCCCCGAGCCAGCGCTGGTTTATATAATACATGCCACAGCGCTTTGCTTCTTCTGCAACGGAATCCTGCGCTTGTTTTTTCGTACCAACGAAGAGGACTTTTCCACCTTTTTCTGCCAAAGATTTCAAAAAGTAGTACGCTTCGTCGATCTTCTTCACTGTTTTCTGTAAATCAATGATGTAAATGCCGTTGCGCTCAGTAAAGATGTACCGATCCATCTTTGGATTCCATCGACGCGTCTGATGTCCAAAGTGAACGCCTGCTTCGAGCAACTGTTTCATGGAAATAACGCCCATCGTACACAAACCTCCTCATATTGGTTAGCTGTCCTCCGCAACCTTCATCTTCTCGACTGCTCTCTCGGCATTCCCGAAAGCACCGCAACGAAAATTCAGTCACGTGTGTAATACACCACAAAATAATATAGCATATGTTGTATTGCCGTGCAACACCAGGGAAAAGGGAAGCGGGAAGAATGAAGTGCAAATGAAAACAACCTCGTCTTGTAGCATTAGGGTTCATGCCACGCGGAGAACATAGCTAGCAGGTCACACTAAACACGGATGAAAAAAAACGATACAGAGAGATTTTTTATTGGAAAATAAAAGGAATCCCTCTGCGATGAAGGTGCATCTCCTGCGTCACGTTGTGTTGCATGCGGGAGAGACCGTCGCGCAGGGGGATTATTTGACGCTTACGTTGCTACTTCTTTGTCTGAAAGTATTCTGTTATCATATCCACTATTCTTCTTAAACTTTTGTTATCTTTCAAAAGATATCTAAGCACAGGAAGATCATCTTTTGAAAATTTATGTTGCGAATATTTTTGGTCTATTTCTCGTATCCGAGAGTGTAAAATATTTTGTGTAAATGGAAAAGGAAGCCTTCGTCTGGTAGAATTGAGTCACCAAAACAATTCACAGAAAAGAGGGCTTCCCCATGAATCATCTTACTACAGATCTGATACCAATGTCAACAGGTTAGGCGGATGATCTCGGAGATGGATGAATCAGTGAGGAACTGGTTTTTCTCAAGACATCAAGATTTTTTTAGAGCTTCTTTTATTTTCAACATTTTCAGGAGAGCTCTTAACCTGTTGACATTGCCTTTCTAAAAGGTAATCGGTTTTTGGCGATTTTTCTATACATCTTGATCGCACTATTCACGTTTCATGGAAGTAATGGACTTTTGGGACAACGTTTCGTATTCGCCTTCTTCCGTTTGCTTGATCGCAAAACGAACGAGGTATGAACCTGTCAGTTTGAAGTCGAGCTTGATCGGGGACGTCGTGTACCAAAAATTATCTTTGGTCGTATCCGCCATTTTTACCGTCTGCGTCTCTACAACGACGCCATTGGGATCGCTCACCGTCGTGCGAATCGAATGCACAGCAGGAAGCAGGTTGTCTACTTGGGCGAATACGAAAAATTCATATTTTCCTGTGTAAACGTTACCAAACGGCTTCATTGCATTTTTGTCCCCAGAAAATAAAAACAGGTGTACGTTCGGTTTGTAAATGTTGACCGTGTCTGTGGCGTTTTCTGTGTGAATGAGTGCTTGAAATGTGTTGTTGAGCGTACGAATGGGCACGTATGTCTTGCCCTCAACCTGAATACCGCCCCCCGTAACCAACTCATCATTCACTTCGATCCGCACTTTTTTTCCTTTCCAAGTTTGCAACGTTTCGTT
This sequence comes from Paenibacillus sp., assembly GCA_032117095.1. Taxonomy (GTDB): domain Bacteria; phylum Bacillota; class Bacilli; order Paenibacillales; family YIM-B00363; genus REEB470. Next base: position 13,686 of record JAULZZ010000038.1, on the reverse strand, counting down.
GGCGCCTACCGAAGTTCCTCCTACGAGGAACACCAACACAACCGTCCACATCCAGTGTTTTCTTTTCATGCGAAACCCTCCTGCGCATTTGATCGTGCTCTCATATATACGAGGCAGGAGGGAAAGAGTTGCGTGTGCATCAAATATGCACTGCATGGACTTTGCGCCACCGTCGCCACCACATCGGCTAACGTATCTCTTGGGAAAATTTGTCACTATTCAAGCGGGGCGCTCATCGTGTACGCTTACCGTGTGCTCATCACGATAGAAAAGGGAGGCATTACAATGGTAAAACGCATGTGCATTTTGCTATGTTTGCTTACAGGGTTGATCGGTTGGCGTGCGGACGTGTCGTACGCAGAAATTCCTTCGTCCCTGTACACCGTACAAGCGGGGGATACGTTATACTCCATTGGCTTGCGCTTTGGCATTCCGTTGGCGAAACTCATCGCCTACAACGGGACGCTTGCCAATCCCAACGTCATCTGGCCTGGCGTCACGTTGGCAATCCCCCAACCCCCACCCGCATACGTCACAGGAAAATTCCCACTTCCCAAACTTACATACACGTATACGAACGATTACAAAACACCGCGTGAAGTGGGAGCAGACGGCACTGTATTGCGTGTTCATGAAGGGGTAGATTTGTTCGCCCGAGAGGGAACCCCTGTCTATGCTGTATGGGGAGGGACGGTATTTAACGTTGGGTGGAACACCAGCGGAGGATGGAGACTCACCGTACGCACTGCACAAAACACGGTCATGTATTATGCACACTTGTCACGCTATGCACGCTCATTTTTTATCGGTGAACGCATTGTCGCCAATGAATTGATCGGATATGTAGGCAGCACTGGATACGGCCCTGTCGGAACAATGGGGAAATTCCCGTCCCATCTCCACTTTGGGATGTACACGGTATCCCCTTGGATGGCCGTTACACCGTATCCTTATTTAAAGTGGTGGGAACTGGGAATTTAGTTTCAGCCGCCTTTGTCAATGGTGGAACGACTTGGGATTTGCGCGAAACGACCCCAGATAATATCGCCTCATGGTCAACCAACGTCACGGAAAAAGCAGTTTCGACGATGGGCACTCCTTCGCCATACGCCAACGCCGTCGAGTCGTTGTGTAATAAATCCGTAACCAAGAACAAAAACAAATGCAATGATTCGGCGGAAATGCGTTGTTCGATCGCGCGCTGGATTTCCGCTTTGCGATGGAGCACTTCTTGGGGATCGATGACATTGACTTGGGCGATTTCCACGCGCAAATGTCCGATCGAAAACGATTTGCAGTCCCCGTATAACAACTGTTCGACTGTTTTATTGGACACATTGGCACCCGCACGAAGCATTTCAAACCCATACTGGTGAATGTCGACCTCCGCAGTTTCTGCCAATGCATGGGCAGCCAACCGGTCTTCCTCTGTACACGTAGGGGATTCAAACAACAGCGTATCTGAAACGATCGCAGAGTACATCAATCCGGCCATTTGGGGCTCAATGGGCACGTGATGTTCTTTGTACAGTTTATATAAAATTGTAGCCGTACACCCTACAGGCTCTGCACGATAGTACAACGGCGTATCCGTTTGGAAGTTGGCAATGCGGTGATGGTCGATCACTTGTAAAATGCGCACTTGATCAAGATCTGCAATGCTTTGTTGCCGCTCGTTGTGGTCGACTAAAATCACCGTATCGACTTCGGGTTTGGCCGTTTGGACGTAGCGTGGCGTAGCGACTTGGAAAGTCGCAAGTGCATATTGCGTTTCTTCGTTGATTTCCCCAAGGCGTACCGCTTCGACATCGTGCCCAAGTTTCGCCAGCAAATTTGCATACACAATCGCAGAACAAATGGAGTCTGTGTCTGGATTTTGGTGACCGAATACGAATGACTTTGGCATCATAACACTCCTTATTCGTGGTTTGATAAATCGTATGTTTATATTAATTCCAAACAAACATATAGATACAATAACGTGCGTGTGATACAAAGAATATGCGATAGTGCTGAGAAAAGAAATGCAAAAACGAAGAAAAATGTGAACGCATACAAACGGTTAGAAGTAGTCGCATATCGTGGTGAGGGAAAGAGGAACAAAGGAATTGTCACGTTGACAGAATATAACGCCGATGATGTGGAAATGTTGGCAAAGAAATCGGTTGCCAGCGGGATACACGATCAAAAGTATTACAGGGTGAGACTGGAATTTTGTCGATTTTTTAGTTTGGAATTAGTATTAGTCGTCTCCGTCTAACAATCGCCCAATTCCACCTAATACACTGCCTTCTTCTTTGCGAGTTGACGCTTTTGATCCGCCAGCGGCGTGAATGCGATCGGCCAGACGACTAAACGGCAACGACTGAATCCATACCGTCCCTGGGCCACGCAATGTCGCAAAAAACAGCCCTTCCCCGCCAAAAAGCATCGTTTTCACGCCACGCACCATTTCAATGTCATAATCGACGTCTTGGGTCATGGCGACCAAGCAACCGGTATCGATACGAATGGTTTCATTGGGTTGCAACGTTTTGGTGAGCATCGTGCCCCCTGCATGCAAAAATGCCATCCCATCGCCTTCTACACTTTGCATGATGAATCCCTCGCCACCGAAAAGTCCTGCCCCGAATTTTCTTTGGAATGCAATCCCCAAGGATACACCACGGGCAGCACATAAAAAAGAATCTTTTTGACAAATGATTTTTTCGCCGTATGCTTTCAAGTCGAGGGGAATGATTTTCCCAGGATACGGTGCTGCAAAACAAACGTGTTGTTTCTGTGATCCCTGATTTGTAAAAACAGTAATAAACAAACTTTCACCGGTAAGTAGCCGTTTCCCCGCTCCTAACAGTTTTTGCATGAATCCTTGATCTTGTTTGCCATCGCCAAACACCGTCTCCATGACAATACGATCTTCCATCATCATCATCGTCCCTGCCTCCGCGATCGCACTTTCTGCAGGGTCTAACTCAATCGAGACAAACTGGGTATCATCGCCATAAATTTCATAATCAATCTCATGAGATTGGGTCATTCGGGTACACTCCGTTCTTGAAAAAATGAATTTAAGCACTATGCGTGTGGTGCATGCACTTCTTCTCCATCTCGAAGTGAGGCGAGAAACGGGCCAATGCGCTGATGAAACGCAACAGGCTCTTCTAAAAAAGGAGAATGACCCGATCGCTCGAATCGCACCACTTGAACGTTAGGAATAGATTGTACGGTCAGACGGTTGCGGTGCCATTGTACAAGTCGATCTTTCATTGCCCAGCCGATGAAAACGGGGATACGAAGCCTGTTCACCACTTGTCGTAGGTCTGCTTGCGGGAGCATGAAACTGCTCCATGCTTCCACAAGTCGCGGTGCCATTTCATAGCCTGCCTCGACGATCGCCTCCCGCCTCGTAGTGGCTGCTGAACCTAACAAGATGCGCGCATAATATTTTTTATACCATCCTTCAAAACGGGGATCTTCTTGCACCCCCCAGCGAAAGCGTGAAAGGAGATGACGAATGAATAATTTTGCTAAAAATCCACCTTTATCTAGTCCTCCTGGGTTACAAAGAACAAGTCCCCGAATACGCACTGGGCTGTTGATTGCTACTTCAATGGCTGCAGAACCACCAATTGAATTGCCCAACAAAATGGGACGCGTGAGTTCAAGTGTGTCAAGTAGGTCTCCGAGAAGTGCGGCATAACGACGTGCGCTCACTGGTAGTTGATCGATACTAGATAACCCGTGCCCCGGCCAATCCACCGTAATGATGCGAAACGTCTTCGAGAAATGCGCCTCAAAAGCAGCATAGTCCCCTCCGCTATGACCAATGGCATGAAGACAAACAATGGGGATTTTGGAAGCCATCGGGTCACTATCGTACACAGCCAATTCCACTCCCTTTGCCTTGACAAAGTATTGCGGGGTGCCAACGGCGAGTGCCTTGCGCTTGAGAAGATGACGTGCACGCATTTCACACCCTGTGATCGGCGCACTGTCCATCGATATCGCCCTCATCCCATTTTAATATACTCCTTCTCGTTACATTATAATTTATCAACCGGTGTACGTCCATGTGACATGCGATGTACCGAAAAGGACATTTTTTTTGCTAACCTATTGCTTTTGATTTCCAAATATTGTAAAATAGACGAGCCGACAAGAGAGCAAGTCATGTTATGATTGTGTGCGCTTTACTTTTGGGGGAAAGTAAACGTGTATGCACTCTACATCGCGTGCGTCGCCACATACGCACTACGGTACCACAATCCAAGAGAAAAGGAGTATTCGAACGTCGTGCCATCCGCACGGTATACGCTCTACGTTGTCATCTCGTCTGGGGATAACAGCATTTCATGAAATCAATGCTTCACCGTTTCGCTTATTTTAGTTCGTTTACTTCAGCAACGTTATTAATTATTATTAAAATCTAATAATAAGGGATGATGAACATGCGAGTAAGTGGGACAAGAAAAAAAGCGACTGTGATTTTATTGTTTTCGGTGTTGTGGACCAACGGATTTTTGAGCGATCAGAGCGTAGTTCTTGCGAACGAAAACATCAAAGTGTTCGTCAACGATAAACGTGTTGCCTTTGGCAACCAGCCCGTACGTGAGCAAGGACGTGCACTCGTACCGTTGCGTGAAACGTTCGAAGCCCTCAACGCAGATGTCACCTGGGATGCTGCCCAGCAGAAAATTACAGCGGTCAATGGAGATCGTCGCATCGTCATCACCTTGGGCAGTGCCTACGCCTTTTCTAATGGAAAAACACTTGCATTAGATGTACCTCCCAAAGTGGTCGAGGGTTCGACGTACGTTCCTTTGCGGTTTGTGAGTGAAGCGTTCGGTGCGTTGGTCAACTGGGACTCCTCAACAAGTACGATTAAAATTACCCATGATTATGCGTACGACCGCAAGACGATTGCTCAAATTGCTACGATGGGTACATCGATTTTCCTCATCGAATCGTATGACGACCGCAATGAACTGTCTGGCACGGGCAGTGGATTTCTCGTCGATGACTTTGGTACAGTCGTTACCAACTACCATGTCATCCGTGATGCTAAAACATTGCGCCTACTCGATACGCGCCAAATGGCATACAACGTGGCGCAAGTGTTGTATACCGATCCAGTGCGCGATTTGGCTTTATTGACTGTCAATGAACCGATGAATCTTTCGAAGTTGGCGTTGGGCGATTCTGATGCATTACAAATCGGTGATGACATTGTAGCGATTGGCAGTCCCAAAGGGTTGCAAAATACAGTATCCAATGGAATTGTAAGTGGATTCCGCAACTTTGACGGACAAGCCCTCGTTCAGATTACCGCCCCAATCACATTCGGTTCTAGTGGGGGGGCTTTGTTCGACATGTACGGCAATGTCGTTGGGGTGACGTCATCAGGCATTGACGCTCACGGAAATTTGAACTTTGCTATCCCGATAAATGATGTAAAAAAAGCAATCAGTACGACGTTTCGTCAAACATCAAAGGCCATACGAAACCGTTATGCAAGTCTCCCCCAATTGTCCGCAACGCAATCATTCACCTTTTTCTCTAATGGGAAATATGTCGGTGATATGTCGAAAGAATTGCCTCACGGAAATGGTTCTACCGTGTGGGAAGACGGTCAGCGATACGTTGGCCAATATGTCGATGGCAAGCGCCATGGAGAAGGGCTGTACGCATGGCACGATGGTAGCACGTACCATGGCGAGTGGACTCAAGACAAGCGAACAGGAAAAGGCGTGTTCCGCTGGCCAAACGGGGATGTGTATGCTGGGTTTTTCATAGACGGTGAACGCACTGGGTACGGCATTTTGGCGTATGGAGATTCTTCGCAGTATGAAGGCGCATTTGTAAAGGGAAAATATCACGGCGAAGGCAAGAAAACGTGGTATGAAAATGGTAAAAAGGTTGAATTACGCATTTCCTTCGTAGATGGTCTCCCTCACGGGATAGGAACCCTCATCGCACAAACGACACCGTATGAAGTGACCTACATCAAGGGCGTATTGCTCGAAAAAGTGTTAAAAACAAACGATTAAGCAATATTTCATCAAAAACCCTTGTTCCCCCTTTAGGTGTGGAACAAGGGTTTTTCTAATACTCATCGGTACTTCAATACATAAATCTCGCAGAAAAGATGCGCCTTTTCGGCACGGTTAAAACACTTTTTCTCTCTCGCAAACGAAAACCCGCTGAACCTCTGTTTTCAATAAGGAAATCATGTAAGCATAGAAATCCAGCCAGATTCGCCCACTTATTTTACAGTATCATAATTTTGAATAATCTTGCTCATATTGTAGTTGGATTCATACATCGTATGAATGCGTAATTTTTCTTGACGTATTGAAAATTCGAACATCATTTCACCGTGCGTCCAGCCACTTTTGTGTTGTAACGCTTGTAGGATGACGCGTCGAATTTGTGCAACATGTGCTTCATGCAGTCCTTTGGAAATTTTATACGAGTCTTGTGCGTACAAAATGGTATCGTGCATATCGTGACGTATACCGAACTTCCCGATAGCATTGTTACGAATCTGAAAAAATATAGTACCCGAAGTCAAATGCATCAATTCTTCGTACAACTGACTTACTGCAAGATTCAACTGTTTTTTCAACTCGATCAACTCGTTCACCGGGAAAACCTCCTTAGGATTTTTAAAAATAGTAGTCAAAAATCGTCTCTCCCAATTAAAAATGCAACGTTTTCAGTATGAAACCACTTCTTGGGTTCGCACACTTTGGGAAAGTTATACGATTTAAAGATTTGTTACATTTAAGATTATACTTTATCACCCTCCGGTTTGCAACTATTTTTTTGCGAACCGAAAAAAATTTTTATTTTCTCATTTTCTAGTTCGTCGCCAGATCAAGGCACACGTTATTCTTTCGACATATTCTCACTCAGTGAATAAAGAAGTTCTATTTTGGGAGGCATGACGATACAATGCAACAATGATACTAACCACTGATTAAAAACATCTACACAAAGCGTTTCCTTTTTATGAGAAAACACAGTAATTTTTAACCAATCGGATTCCTGTGTTCAAACCGTGTTTAGTATGAAATCACGCCCTGCATCCCCTTATCATTTTACATAAAAGCCGAGGTTTTATCGCATGCACGTCGTTGCAAAGGTCGTCCGCGTCGCCCTATCTCCTTTATACGGTATCGTCATTTTATTTTGCGTATTCATGATGATCATCGACCCCGTAGAAACCTTACAAGCATCCGTTTACGGGCTACGCCTGTGGTGGGAACAAGTATTGCCCGCCATGCTCCCCCTGTTAGTGCTCTGTGAAGCATTGGTGCAACTCGGTTTTTTTCGTGCACTTGGGGGACGCCTCGCTCCCTTCATGCGCATCGTATACCAAATGCCCCCTGCTACCGGCTGGGCATGGGTATCTGGTTTTGCGCTTGGTACTCCGATGGGCACAAAAGTCGTTGTCGATTTACGACGGCGCAATGAAATTACAACGGATCAAGGCAATCGTTTGCTAGCAATCTGTGATTTATGTAGCCCATTGTGGATCATTTCAGTCGTATGTACCGCCTACTGGCACCGCCCCGAATACGGCATCGTGCTCGTCGTCTTGCATGTATGTGGTGCCCTGATGGCTGGATTGATTTGCAATGCGTTATTGCGTGATCTGAAAAGTACGTCCCGCTCCATGAAAGATCAACCTTCAAGCGACGCTTGTGTATGTCCTGCGCCATCTTTCCCCGCTACTTCCCCTCCACTCGGTCGCATCGTAGGCGAATCGATCCGTCGCGCATTTGAAACATTGCTCCTTCTTGGAGGATGGATCGTGTTGTGTGCTGTGCTGATCCACATGTTGATGAATACGCACCTGTTTCAACCGTTCATTTCGCCAGAAACAGCGTATTTGTTCTATGGGTGGATAGACCTTAACTTAGGCACAGCACAGATGCCTCCTGCGCTCGCTCCAGATGTCGACACTGCGGTATGGATCGGTGCGATGCTGGGTTGGGGTGGACTGTCGTTGCATGCCCAAGTACGGGAAATGATCCGTGGAACGGGACTGCGGTATGCGTCATTTGCCCTCGGTCGTCTTGTCCATGCGGTATTGTCGATCCCGCTCACCTTGTGGTGCTGGACACCACTCCTCGATCGCTTGCACGTGCACGAAGTCGCTTTCGCCTCCATCACGCACCCAATGGTTCATCGGATCGCTTGGTCTCCACTCATGACGGGGGCTTTGGCACTCGGAACACTGTGCGCCGTCTTCGGCATGGCTTGGATCGTATCCATCGGACTCCATGCGCGCACATTCACGAAGAAGAAAATCCGCTGAAAAAATCACAAAATGGGATATTTCATCTGCAATGCACGTTCTACCTCTGGAGGAACTAATTCGTGAATCGGACCTCTAAATTTGGCGATTTCTTTGACGACGCTGGAACTCAAATACGAGTACTGCGGATTCGTCATCATAAAAAATGTTTCTACATCTGGACTTAACTTTTGGTTAATCGAGGCCATTTGTAATTCATATTCAAAATCGGACACGGCACGCAACCCCCGAATGATCACATGAGCGTGACGCCGTTGCATATACCGAATTAATAAATCCCCAAATCCGTCGATTTCTACGTTCGAAAGATTGGTAGTCACATGGTTTAGTAGCTGTTTGCGCTCCTCAATCGTAAACAACGGCGACTTCGTAGTCTGGGTCAATACTGCGACAATGAGCCGATCAAATTGTTTGGCTGCACGCTGTATAATATCCACATGCCCATACGTGACGGGGTCAAAGCTACCTGGATATACCGCCACTTTTTCAACGAAATGTGGCTCCTTTGGCGGAGCAACTGGGCGTTTATAGGGCATCCCCTTGTTCCTTCCCTTCTGCATGTCGATGTTCGTAAACTGCAATCGCTGTCTCGCCATATATCGCATGACGGTATCGCACGAATGCCCCACGATGCAAAGGCGACTCATCTTTGGCGTGGTGTTCAAGCACGATCGTCGTCTCCTCATATACGAGCCTCTCTTGTTGTAATGCGTCCAAAAGCACAATCGTGTCATACACCCCATAGGGGGGATCGAGAAACACCCACTCAAAGCGACGACGTTGGTGCGCAAGTTGACGCAATGCCGTCTTCGCCGCACAATGCATCCAGGTGACGCGCGTTTGCATATGCGTCTTGGCGACATTGTGCTGTATCGTTGCGATGCTGTGGGCATCGTGATCAACCACCACCGCACGATCCATCCCTCGACTGAGCGCTTCGATCGCCAATGCGCCGGTTCCTGCGAACAAATCGAGTACGTCCCCCCCTGTAAAATACGGTCCAATGCGATTAAAGATCGCACCTTTTACTTTGTCAGTCGTCGGGCGTGTCCGTCGCCCTGGCACAGCACGCAACACAGTGCCCTTCACTGTCCCTGCAATGACGCGCATCGTGATGTTCCCCTCTCTCATGCCATACGAATCTCTTATTAAAAACAGACAAACAGAGGTTTTCCTTTTGTGACAGAGCATTGTTTAAGAAGATTTCCCCGATCATTTGTATGAGTTGATACTAAATACTGTTTGAATACAGGAATCTGATTGGTTAAAAATCACTATGTTTTCTCGTAAAAGGAAACGATCTTCATAGACGTTTTTAATCAGTGTTTATACTAATCACAAACTAAAAAATCGATAAAATTCCAGTCTCATCCTTTAATACTTTTGATCGTGTATCCCGCCGGTAACCGATTTCTTTGCCAACATTTCCACATCATCAGCGTTATATCCTGTCAACGTGACGATTTCTTTGTTCTTTTTTTCTTATGGGGGTCTCTAAAAACCGATTTTCAAAAAATCACTTTGCCGTAAAACAGGGATTTTTTGCGAATATTTATGCGAGGTGATCAGGTTTATAGAGGTGCCCTTATGAAACGATATGCGACTACTTCTAACCGTTTGTATGCGTTCACATTTTTCTTCGTTTTTGCATTTCTTTTCTCCCCGCTATCGAATATTCTTTGTATCACACGCACGTTATTTTGTCTATATATTTGTTTGGAATTAGTATTAGTGAGGGCACCGCTATAAATCAATTTGTAAAAAATCACCTTGCCGTAAACAAACGCTTTTTTCTATGTTTATGCGTATGATGCATTTTATAGCGGTACCCTTGAAATACGGATTCATATCCTTGTATCCTTCTTAATCTGGTGGGTATGCCGGAGACGACGTGGTGCAATGTCGTGAATCCTTACGAAATCGGCTTGTCTTGCCCATCTGTGTTTCGTCTTGGTTTCTCCTCTCCCTCTCCCCTAAGAGAAGAAGGTCGTCCACGCGACCTTCTCTTTCGTCATTGTACGCTCCTTTGTGACGTATGGCTAGTCGTTACCATAGGGCAAGCACGAATCTCCAGCGATGCGTATGCCGAGGATGTCAGCAAAGGGCACATACAAGACCATCTGATCCGTCCGTATTTTCACACGTTGGAAAATCTCATCGACGTATTCAAGATGCCCTTCACATCGTTCCAGTGTATTCCACCCCTCGGTGAGCAGTGTGACCCACAAAGACTGGTGCGATGCCAGCCACTGCGGACAAAACGCACCTTGATACTCAGAAATTCGCTTGTAAGCACTCTCCCAAAACCCATGCAAACCCAACCTTTTTTCTCGCTCGTCCATCTCTCTGCTCCTTTGTGTGTTGAACTCGATGACCGTACCTCCGTTGTACCACGCTCACATCTGTTTCCCAGCCAGCATGTCGCAGTCACAGTCACACGTCCAACTAGACATCACCGTTCTGCTGTCGAAAACGTATCCCGCTACGCAGTCGCTCCGTTCGTCGTAAACAATCCAAAATAACGACAACGCTAAAAAAATAAAATTTCGCATATGCGTTCGGTACATTCTCATTATAATACGAACTTGTGTTCCTTTTCAAGTGGGCGCATTTATTTTTTTTTCGCTTTTTTTACACGGAAACGGTATAATACCGTCCATGCTCCTATTGTGTGCTGGATTTCCTCCAGCAGGGCGCACCCCCACTACGCAAGCATACGCAAGACACAACGTTCATCCCCCACGATGAAAAGAACATATATTCCGAATTCATCCATTATAATGCGATCGTCTATTCGATTGCAAATGCATGGAAATTCATCTTTTCGTTTCTGTTGCACACAGCTGTGCATTCTACCTTCCCACCCCTCCTAATGAAAGGACGGTTCATGCCCTTATGGAATATTTTGCTACACAACACCTTCCCCTTCATCCCGCAGTAGAAGCGTTGCAAATTTCCGGCATTCGCCAAATGGCTCAACGCGTCGCCTCCCACCGTCGCCCCGTTCTCTCGCTCACACTCGGGCAGCCCGACTATCCGACTCCTCCACACATTGTCGAAGCAGCCGTCCGCGCGGCGTATACAGGACATACCTCCTATACACCCAACGCCGGTCTCCCTGCGTTGCGCGATGCAGTGGCCGCGTACGTACGCCAAAAATACGCATTGATTTATGATGGACAAACCGAGGTGATCGTGACCACAGGGGCAAGTCAAGCGTTGGATATGGCGCTGCGCACGATTTTGACACCGGGATGTGAAGTGATTATTCCGACTCCGATTTACCCTGGATATGCTCCGCTCATCCGCCTTTGTGGGGCGATCCCCATTGCGATCGATGTGACTGCACATCAGTTTACACTTACCGCATCGTTGATCGAACAAGCGTTGACTCCCCGTACGCGGTGCGTCATTCTCACGTCCCCTGCCAATCCGACGGGCGTCACCGTCTCCTATGCGGAGTTACAACGCATTTCTACTGTGCTCGAACAAAGAGCCGTCTACGTATTGTCTGATGAAATTTATAGCGAGCTCTGCTATGACGAACCGCACACGTCGATCGCTGCGTTTCCTGCAATGCGTGAACGCACGATTGTCATCAACGGCTTGTCCAAATCACACGCAATGACAGGCTGGCGCATTGGCTTTGCGTTTGCCCCTGCCCCACTCGTAGCGGAGATGCTCAAAGTACTGCAATATAGCGTGACGTGCGCTTGCTCCATTAGCCAACATGCAGCACTTGCTGCGGTGACCGCGGGCATCGACGACGCACTGCCCATGCGTGCGCAGTATGCAAAACGGCGTGAGTATGTGTATGCCCAGCTCAGGGAAGCACACATAGACGTCGTCAAACCAGACGGCGCATTTTATATGTTTCCCTCGATTCAACCATTCGGTCTCGACAGCAATACGTTTGCGTATCGCTTGCTCGATGCGTACGACGTAGCGGTCGTGCCAGGAAATGCGTTTGGCCCCCAAGGGGAAGGGTACATCCGCCTCTCGTATGCTTGTGCAGATGCGACATTGCATGAAGCGTTACACCGTATAAAACAATTTGTGAAAGAACTAGCCTAGTTGAAAACCTAGGCAGAAAAGTAAATGGTTACATACGATGGTTGCATTGTGTACAGGAAAATATATTTCGTGCCTTTTTGTAGCCCATATCAAAAGGAGATTCTAAACATAATTTGAACACAGCGATCCGATTGGTTAAAAAAACCTTTCTTTCTCGCAAATGGAATCGCTCTGCGTGAATGTTTTTAATCCGTGTTTCGGATGAAACGGCTGATTGCGAGTACGGATGAAACGAGGATGCTGGATTCATTTTGGAAACCGCCAATTTTTTAAACCATCGTTTATTTCAAACCTTTTTCAGGGAAGAAGGTTTTTCTCTGGATATTGCTATGGTAACCCATGATTTCGAAGGGAAGGCAAGCAGGAAAATTAACGTACGCAAAATAAGATTGAAAAAAATCAGATGATATAATATCATGTTATTTGTAGTTAAAAACCATCCATTGGGAGGATACAAAGATGCGATATACCCGAAGCGGATTGACAAGACAGATTTTGAACATTATGACGCTCAGTATCGTGATGTTGGCTGTAACCATCACGTCTTTGCCGATGAAGTCGTACGCCAATACGAACACGATCGAAGCAATCAAAGGGTATTATCAAAAGTACTTAAACCGTCCACCAGATGAGCTGGGATTGAATTATTGGGTCGGTCAAGTCATAAAACACGGTAAGAAGTTGGCAGAAATCGAGCAAGCGATCCAAAACAGCGATGAAGCAAAAATCAGAGGATTTTATCTCCTGTATTTAAAACATGAACCAGATAAAGCGAATATGAATTATTGGTTGAATCAAATCGCATACGATGGCAAGACGTTGACTTTCATCGAAAACGCTATAAAAAACACTTTCAAAACAAGTGGAAACGTTCTCGTCAATAAATCCGCACAGTCTACCGTAGTCCGTATCACTGCTCCCGATCAGAATTGGAACTTTGGTGTTACTTGCCCTACAGTTTTAGTGACTAATACTAGTCGTACTGTCTTACAGGAGTGCAAAAATTTTTCATGGGTTACCGTCACGCGAAATGGAAATGACCTGCTTGTAACACTGACTGAGAATACAAGTTCTAATTCCCGTTACGCTCAGGTTACTGTAGTTTACGGCGGCGTACTTAGGAAATTCCTTATTACGCAAAATACCCATCTCACACCACCAACAATAGACCTCTTTCGAAACTTAATAGAAGTGTGGTAGAATATAGCAGGGTGATGGAAAATGACGAAATATGCAGAGTTGTCATTAGAAAAGATGACGGACGAAAAATTCAGACGGTTGACCGGTGT
>JAULZZ010000037.1:0-17100 GCA_032117095.1 Paenibacillus sp. | reverse complement strand
AGGGCTGAAACCGATCGAACAGCACATGCAAAAACTGCTGGTCACTCGTATTCACCCAGTACGGTTGCAATGCCCTGCGTGGTTCTGCCAACGCATGAAAGATCGACCACGGATTGTATACCGTCTCATCGCCAAACCGATATCCGTTGTACCACCGCCGAAATTCATCCATCTCATCTTGACGCCCAAAGTCCCGCAATGTTGCCGCTACTTCCGCATCCAACAGCCCAAACGACCGTTCAAACGCGGTCGACAAGATCGAGCACACACGCACGTTGTTGAGCCCTGAGAAGATGCTCTCTTTTGCTACCCGCAAAATACCCGTCAACACGGCACGTTCCAAGCTTTGATTGTCTTTGAGTGCGCTGCCCAACAACGCACGCATAAACCCAATGCATTCCTTGTAATACCCGTGTGCATACGCCTGATGAATCGGCGTGTCGTATTCGTCGATGAGCAGCAACACCCGCTGTGTGCCGTAGGCACGTTGTAGCCATTGGGACAAATACAACAGGCTGTTTTCGTAATTTTCTTCCGCACCCTGTTGTCTCCATACCGCATCAAACTGACTTTTTTCTACAGCATTTAGTATTTCACATACTTTTTGCATGTGTCTATTGTATTCTTGAAAGATGATATATTTTATTTTATGAAAAACTTTCTCCCACGTCTCTCCCTTCGCATCCTTGAACGAGACGAAGATGACGGGCGTCGTACCTTGCAACTGCGTATATTTCTCTCCCTGTTGCCAGATCGCGAGATCCGTGAATAATCCTTGGCGCGATGACTCACTGCGCTCAAAATAATACCGCAACATCGAGAGATTGAGCGTTTTGCCAAATCGTCTTGGTCGGGGGATGAGGATTACTTGCCCCGCATCGTCATACATTTCCTGAATGAATACGCTTTTGTCTACGTAATAGCACCCTTCCTCGCGCAAACGCTGAAAGTCGCTTTGCCCTAGTCGTAAACGGTGTTTTTTCATCTCTAACACCCTCCTTATACGAAACACGATCTGAATACAGACATTCTTTTGGTTAAAAATCCCCTTGCTTTCTCGTAAAAGAAGCCCCTCTGCATAGATGTTTTAATCCGTGTTTCGTATTAGTATCAGCACATCATGCGGTTGCTATCCTTTCCCAATCCGTATGCGGAGATTGTTCCGCCTGTTTCATGCCTGTTTCATGTTTATGGAGGAAATGATGTCATAACTCCCAAATATTTTACAGATCAAGTGAAGAGAGCACTTGTCACTGTCCAGTACTCATAAATATAGATAAAAAAAGCGCGTGTTTGGTTTTATAGAGGTGCCCTCTGCATAGATGTTTTAATCCGTGATTCGTATTCGTGCCACACTATGCTCGGAAATCCCCCCCCTTGTAATGCGGTTCGTCCGTTCGGATGACTTCGCTATATCACACCCCCAGTATACCAAACTCATATTCGGTTGTCAAAGCTTCCCCCTCCAAAAGGCGGTTCGCTTTTCCATCCTTCACTTCGTTGTTCCCCACGCTACATCCCCTTACTTTTAGAAAGAAAATTTTTTTCCTAGTTTCGACAAGGCATCGTGCAAAGTAAAAAATGTTCCGCCTTAAATGATCCCATTGCACTTCGGATGGTCGTTTGACCCCGATAACACGTACAGTATAAAATACGTACCAGATGATGTATAATTGAGGCGTAGTCCAAATTCCTTATTGAAAATCTATACACAGGACGATGCCTTTTGCAAAAAAAGGTGTTTTATACGAAACACGATTTGAATATCGCGATCCTATTGGTTAAAAATCCTTTTTTTCGTAAAAGGTAGCCCCCTAGGGCACCTCTACACGATTTTGTAAAAAATTATCTTGCCGTAAAAAACATTTTTTTGAACATGTTTATGCGTGTGGTAGATTGTATAGAGAGGCCCTCTGCATAGATGTTTTTCATCCGTGTTTCGTATTCCTCATTCGTGTATATGCATGAAAATACGGATGCACATTTCCTCCGCAAAACGGTGAAACGCAACATACTTGGTTGCAGCGAAAGAAGCAGGTGATTCCTTTGCGTATCGTACGTCGTGCCTATGCCTATTGTGAAAAATTAACACAAAAACACTCCTCCTCGTTTTATCGGGCGTTTCGTTTGTTGCCCGGTCCTTCACAACAAGCCATTTGGGCGGTGTATGCGTTTTGTCGGACGATCGATGACCTCGTCGATCAACATGCCCCTGCCGAAGCCACCCCGTTGCTCGATGGGTTTGCGCTGGACTTCGATGCCTTTTGTAAAGGAGACGTGCCCGACGGTTTACTTTGGATTGCCTTGGCCGACACGTTCAGTCGTTACGATATGCAAAAAAAACCGTTCGACGATATGGTCATCGGGCAGCGCCAAGATATCGTACATACGCCCTATGCGACGATCGAGGCATTGGACCATTACGGCTACCTTGTGGCGGGCACTGTCGGTCTGATGATTCTCCCGATCTTGTCTCCAAATCCGACAAACGAAATGGCAACCCAAGCGATCCGTCTCGGACAAGCCATGCAGCTCACCAACATCCTCCGCGACGTTGCGGAAGATTATCGGCGTGGCCGCGTCTATCTCCCCACCGCAGTGATGCAACGCTACGGCTATGACCCCGAGACGATCCCCCTCGGGACAAACGCCCCAGGTTGGTCGGGGGTGTTTATGGAAATGGTCATGGTCGCACAAGCGCACTATGAAGCCGGCATTGCCGGCAGTATGCTGTATCCGCGAGAAAGTCAGCTGTCTTTGTTGGCGGCGTCCTCGATTTATCGGGCCATTTTGGATGAGTGTGTGCGCCGACGTGGGGATGTGTTTCGACAACGCGTACGCATTTCACATGCGACCAAGATGAAGATTGTGGCGTCTTTGCTGGCAAACCAGATGACGTTGTTGTCAGCCGAAGGGAAGACATCACCATGACGGACGAGGGTGTGCAATCCATGATCCCCGCCCAACGACCCAAAACACTGCACCGGCTCTTGACTTGGGGATATGGCGTGTGGTTTGCGATCGGCATGGTGTTGTTGCTTACTCGTACCCTGCCTGCCTCGTTGCAATGGGCAAACGGCGTGTACTTGATGCTCGCAGGAACGGTAGGTTTCGTGTGGCTGTGGCGTCGTCTTGGTGCACGTTCGGCGACGGGGATCGCAAGCGTGACGGGGATGGTGACGTATGGGGCAGAGTGGTTCGGCGTGCAAACGGGATGGTGGTTTGGTACGTATGCGTATGGCGATGCATTCACCCCCTTCTTGTTCGGGGTGCCTTGGGCGATTCCGTTTGCTTGGTTGACGGTACTGATGATGGCCGTGGCGTGTACACCGCCGACGATTCAATCGCGGTTTATGTGGTCGCTGTGGGGGGCGTTGCTCGCAGGGGCGTTCGATCTTGTGCTCGATCCCGTGGCGTTCGCCCAAGGATATTGGACATGGGAAAAGACGAGTGACTGGCAATGGTACGGCATCCCGTGGACGAATTTCGCCTGCTGGGTATTGACCTCCTTTGTTGTGTTGTATGCCACGGCACCGGCATGGCGACGTGCGTTTCGTACGTACGTGTTGTCGTGTGTACGCTGGGACAATACGCCGTTGTGGCTGACTGTGACGCTGTTTTTACTGTTTGGGAGTATGGCGTGGCAACACGGCTTGGTCGGGGCACTCCTCGGGGCGTTGCTCCCTTGGGGCGCAGCGATCGGCTATGGGGTTGTCGTCGGTGGCAGAAGGGATGGGCATGCCCTTGATTCAGGCGAGAAAACGTCCGCTTTTTGAGAAAATGTTTTTACGTTACGCCGTCTGGCTGACGAGACGTTCCTTTGCACACGTGTTCATCGATGTGCATGCATCCGATGTAGCTTCTCCCGTGACACCCCACACCGCAGTCCCCCGACTGTTCATCTGCAACCACAGCAGTTGGTGGGACGGCTTGTTTGCTTTTATGCTCAATGGCCTCGTCTTTGGGCATGATGTGTATGGCATGATGAGCGAAGCAGGTTTGCGAAAGCATCCTTTTTTCGCCAAAATAGGGGCATTTTCGATCGATCGCCACTCGCCTCGCGACATCCAAGCGTCGTTGCACTACTTGATCGACCTCCTCGCCACGCAAGACCCCACAGGGCGGACGCGCGCCGTTTGGCTGTTTCCCCAAGGAGAAGTCCGTCCGCTCACGGTGCGCCCGTTGGGCTTTTTGGGTGGCTTGCCATGGATCATCCGCACGTGCAACAAACGAGCGATTCCCTGTATGGTCGTGCCCGTATCGTTCGCCTATGTCATGGGGCAGGAACAATACCCCGTTGCGTATATTACGGTCGGAGAAGCCGTCGCAATGCATCTGATCGATGAGGCAGGGGGCACGCTGGAAGCACGCGTCACGGCACAGCTCGATGAGATACATACCGCGTTACATCTTGGCATTCCCCTCCCACACACGCCTTTGTTGGCAGGAAAACCATCCACAGGAAGACCGTGGTAGGTCTCCCTTTTTTGGATACATGCCTCCTGCGCATCGTGGTCCGTATCTCGTACGAAACACAGATGAAAACCATCTATGCAGAGGGCTCCCTTTTACGGGAAAGCAAAAGGACTTTTAACCACTAGGTTCGCTGTATTCCGATCGTGTTTCGTATTGAATGTGCCATCATCGAATGCACGCCACTCCTCCGCATTGCATGTCATACAAATGTTCGGAGCCCCCCCTTTTTGCTTTCTTTCTTGATAAAAAGCATCCCCCTGTCTGTATGGTTTCAACAAGGGATGCGTATGACATCGCCTTTATGTAGAAAGCAGGTTCGCTCATGACCATCCTTCTCTGTATGCTTTTCGTTCATCTTGTGCTGTTGGGTTGGGTCATCCTCAACGTGCGCCAATGGCCGTCCTTGTTGCCCCCCGAAGATACCCCCTTGTCGGCGCAACCCCAACCCCTCGTCTCGATTCTGCTCCCCGCACGAAACGAAGCGCAGATGGTCGGACGGTGCATTGCGTCTTTGCGAAAACAAACGTATGCCTCTTGGGAGTTGCTCGTCTTAGATGATGAATCGCACGATGAAACTGCCCACATCGTACAGATGCATGCACAGTTGGATCCACGCATCACCCTGCTCACCGGCAAGCCCTTGCCCGATGGGTGGATCGGCAAATGTCACGCCTGTGCGCAGTTGGCGACACACGCCAAAGGAGAGTGGCTGTTGTTTACCGATGCAGATACGATCCACGACGCAAACATGCTTTCGCGCACGCTAGTCACCGCCCAAACGTACGATGCAGGGCTGCTCACGGGGTTCCCCCGGGTCGTGTCTACGCACGCATTAGGGTGGCTTGTGTTGCCGTTGATGCATTTTGTGATTGCGCTTCATTTGCCCGTATCTTTCGTGCGTACTGCTGTGCATCCTCATTTTATCGCGGCCCACGGTGCGTTCATGCTGTATCGCAAAACGGTATATGATCACATCGGGGGGCATGCCGCTCCCCTTCACCGTCATGCGCTCGTCGAAGACATGGTCATGGCAAAAGCTGTAAAGAGAAACGGATTTGCTGTCTCCCTCGTAGACATTTGCCCTGTTGTCGCTTGTGAAATGTATCGCACTCCCCAAGGGGTGTGGGACGGTTTTGCCAAAAATATATTTAATGGGATGGGGCGATCGACCCCGCTGTTTTTAGGCATTTTACTGCTGTACACGCTGTTGTACATCGTGCCTGTCTGTGGCATTGCCTATGCCGTGTGGACCCGGTCCCCGTACGCCATGTGGGGATGGATCGGGTGTGTGCTCGTCGGCATATGCACCAAGGCAACTGTCGATCGTCGGTTTGGCGTACGCGTACGATGGAGCGCATGCCTTCCTTATTCCATGGCCTTGCTCGTCGTCTTGGGGTTGCGATCGTGGTATCGCGCCCTCCGTAAAAGTGGCTATTGGTGGAAAGAAAGGAAGTATGAATCATGAAACAAGCCCGTAACGTCATCGTGGTCGGGGGGGGACTCGGCGGGCTGACCGCAGCCGCCTTGCTCGCCCATTATGGCATGCGTGTGACACTCGTCGAAAAAAACGAAACGCTCGGTGGAAAATTACAAGATGTGACGTTGGGCGACCATCGTTTTGACTTTGGTCCTTCCACGATTACGATGCCGTGGATATTTGAACGTGTGTTTGCGTTGTGTGCATCCAAGGTCGATCCACAGCTGTCTTTTGTGCGTTTGCCCGTGCACAGCCGCAATCATTTTCACGATGGCTCCGTCATTCAACTGACGCGCAATCCAGATCACATGGACGAACAACTACGCGGCTGTTCGATGGCCGATCGCCAAGGTTTTCATCGCTTTCTCGCGGCATGCGGGGACATGCATCGCCTCGCGGAGGAACACTTTTTTCGCCGTCCCTTTACCCACTGGGACCATTACGTCTCTCCTGCGTTGGCGTATGCCCTCCTACGCGTCCGTCCGTGGCAGTCGATGGAGGCATTTCATCGTCAATTTTTTCAAGACTCTCGCCTGCTGGCGATGATGAACCGGTATGCAACGTATGTCGGATCGCATCCGGCACACACGCCGGCAACGATGAGCATGATCGCCCATATGGAAGCCGTCCACGGGGTGTATTGGATCAAAGGGGGAAATTATACGTTGGTCGAAGCATTGGTGCGATTGGCGCGTGCCCAAGGCGTGCGCATCGTCACGGCGTGTACGGTCACCGGCATCAGGGCAGAACAAGGCATTGTGCGGGGCATCGAAACGGCACAAGGCGAACGTTTGGAGGCAGACGTCGTCGTGTCCAATGTGGATGAAATGCGGACACAGCAGTGGATTTCCGCTTGCCATCACGGCACACCTACGCATAAAAACTCTTTTGCGCCAAAAAAATCGCCGACGTATTCCTTATCCGGCATTGTCACGTTGGCCGCCGTAGCAAAAACGTACCCTCATTTGAGCCATCATAATTTATTTTATCCTGCGCAGTACGACCAAGAATTTGTCGATATATTCGAACGTCGGCGGTGGCCAAAAAATCCTGCACTGTATGTTTGCTTTTCTGGGGCGACAGACCCGCAGCGCAGTCCGCATGGCACGAATGTATACCTGATGACGAACGTGCCACCTTTGTCCGATGAAGACATGCGCCATCCTGAGGCAGTGCGACAACGAGCGGAGGCCTATCATGCGCACCTGTTTGAGCGGCTTGAGGCGTATGGATTGGCGGAAATAAAATCCTCGATTCACGCAAAACAAACGTATTCTCCCGTCGATATTATGGAACGCACTGGGGCATGGCGCGGGGCGTTGTACGGGCGCACATCGCATGGCATGCGCCAGACGTTTTGGCGTGCGGGCATTAAGAAGCGAAACCTCCAGGGGCTGTATGCTTGTGGTGGCACGGTGCATCCCGGTGGAGGCACGCCGATGGTCGTCCTGAGTGGCACGTTGGCTGCGCATGCCGTGCTACGAGATGCAGGGATGCCGGCTTGGCCGCTGTGAAGGGGAACGAAACGTGCAAGGAAGCATGGGAATATAGCGGGGAGTGAGAAAATGTTATCTCCGTACAAAGCACGGAATGTAGACGGAAATGTTGTTTATACTAAATACGATTTCAATCCATACCCCCTATCGGTGAACCTGCCTTTTGCTTTCCAATGTCAACAGGTTAAGCGGATGATCTCGGGTACGGATGAATCAGTGATCCTAGGTATTTTTTTCAAAAACGTCAAGTTTTTTCGGATTCTCGTTTCATTGCAACATACTGTGGGTAAGCTCTTAACCTGTTGACATTGTTTTGCTTTCCCGTAAAAGGCACTCCTTCGTGTATCTGTTTCAAGATGTATGCGTATCATGCGAGAGAAATCCTCTTTATATAAAAACAGGCACATGCGCATCGTCTGCGCTGTACCCGTTTTCACATCTTATGGCTTTGCTTATCCGATGCTGCCTTCCATCTCAAACTTAATCAACCGATTCATTTCTACGGCGTATTCCATCGGCAGTTGTTTCGTGAACGGTTCAATAAATCCCATGACGATCATTTGGGTCGCTTCTGCATCAGAAAGCCCACGACTCATCAAATAAAAAAGCTGTTCTTCAGATACTTTGGATACCGTGGCTTCGTGCTCCAACGTCACGTTGTCGTTTAAGATTTCATTATATGGGATCGTATCGGATGTCGAATCATTGTCCATGATCAACGTATCGCACTTGATGTTCGCTTTTGCCCCTGTCGCTTGTCTTCCGAAACTCGCCAACCCGCGATACGTGACTTTGCCGCCATGTTTCGAGATGGATTTGGAGACGATCGTCGATGTCGTATCGGGGGCGAGATGCGTCATTTTGGCTCCAGCATCTTGATGTTGCCCTTTTCCTGCGACAGCAATGGAGAGCACCATGCCTTTTGCCCCCCGCCCTTTGAGCACGACAGCAGGGTATTTCATCGTCAATTTTGAACCAATATTGCCGTCGACCCATTCCATCGTGGCATTTTCTTCGGCGACTGCGCGTTTGGTGACGAGATTATAAATGTTCGGTGCCCAGTTTTGGATCGTCGTGTACCGACACCGCGAATCTTTGAGGCAGATGATTTCGACGACGGCACTATGCAGCGAGTTTGTGGAATAAATGGGGGCGGTACACCCTTCGACATAATGCACGAACGCGCCTTCATCCACGATAATAAGTGTTCGTTCAAACTGCCCCATATTCTCGGAATTGATGCGGAAATACGCTTGCAACGGAATGTCGCACTGTACGCCTTTGGGGACATAGATGAAACTTCCCCCTGACCAGACGGCACTATTCAACGCAGCGAATTTATTGTCCGAAGGGGGGATGATCGTCCCAAAATATTTTCGCAACAAGTCGGGATGTTCTTTGAGTGCCGTGTCCGTGTCCATAAACAATACGCCTTTGTCTTGCAAATCTTGTTGCATGCTATGGTACACGACTTCGGATTCATACTGTGCCGATACCCCTGCCAAGTACTTTTGTTCCGCTTCGGGGATGCCTAGTTTGTCGAACGTTTGTTTAATTTCTGAAGGGACTTCTTCCCATGTTTTCCCTTGTCCTTCGGATGGCTTGACGTAATACTGAATTTCATTAAAATCGAGTTCATCCATGTTGCCCCCCCAACGAGGCATCGGCATTTTTTCGAACAATTCCAGCGATTTGAGTCGGAACTGTAACATCCAGTCTGGTTCGTTTTTCAACTGTGAAATGCGCGTCACCACATCGGCGTTGAGCCCTTTTCCCGTCTGAAAGATCGCTTTGTGTTCGTCACGAAATCCATATTTGTACTCGCTGATCTCTGGCATTTTCTTTGCCATGGTCAATCCCTCCTTATGAATTTACGTACGTATATGAAAAGAAGGGGTACACGCAAAGACCGCTTTCCCCTGTATTTGTTTCCCTACGCGCTACTTCATCCGATTTCCTGAATGTTCCCATCAATACAGCGACATTTTGACTGACCGTATGCCTGTGTCGAAATATGGATTCGCAATCCCCCGCATGCACCTATTCGGACGGCTGTGTCTGCGTGCCTTTGCGTAAGGCGTTCCACGCCAACAACGCACATTTGATGCGAGCAGGGAAATGCGTCACCCCGCGCAACGCTTCTAGCTCTTCATATTCGGGAAACTCCACGGGTTCGCCTTGCATGAGTTGTGAAAATTGTTGCGCCAGTGCGTGTGCTTCGTCAACCGTTTTTCCTTTGATCGCATCGGTCATCATCGACGCAGAGGCGATCGAGATGGAGCACCCTTCGCCCCGAAATTTCGCTTGCTTGACGACATTGTTTTCGATGCGCAGCTGCAACGTAATTTTATCGCCACAAGAAGGGTTGTTGAGGTGAACGTTGACGTTTCCATCTGGAATATCGCCTTGGTTGTGCGGGCGTTTGTAGTGGTCCATGATGACGCGACGATACAGTTCATCGAGTTGCATGGTGAAAGTACTCCTTTGCGCGGATCAATGCTTTTTCTAACGTGTGTACGTCTTCTTCGTCATTGTACAGGTAAAAGCTCGCCCGCACCGTCGCAGGGACACGCAACCACTGCATCAACGGTTGGGCACAATGATGGCCTGCTCGCACCGCAATGCCTTGGGCATCCAAAAACGTCGCAATGTCGTGCGGATGGATGTCTCCGACGTTAAATGTGACCAATCCTGTTCGTCCTGTCGAAGGACCATACACCGTCACGTCGGGAATCGCCCGAATGACATCGTACGCATATGCACTTAACTGCCGATCGTGTGCACACAACGCATCCATGCCAATCGCTTGCAAATAGTCTATCGCTGCCCCTAAGCCGATCGCACCGGCAATCATCGGTGTCCCTGGTTCAAAACGAAGCGGGGCGTCTTTCCATGTCGCCGTATACAAATCCACGTGGTCGATCATCTCACCGCCAAACTCGATGGGGGACATGTGGCGCAGCCATTTTGCCTTGCCGTACAATACCCCGATGCCGGTTGGCCCGCACATTTTGTGCCCCGAAAAAGCGAAGAAATCACAATCGAGCTGTTGGACATCGATGCGTTGATGTGGCGTGCTTTGTGCACCGTCGACGACGACAACCGCCCCGTAACGATGCGCTTGGGCAATGAGCGGTTCGAGTGGATTGACCATCCCGAGTACGTTGGAGACGTGACTGAGTGCCAATACTTTCGTCTGTGCCGTAATCTGTGTCAACGCTTGGGCAACGTCGATCGTCCCGTCTTCACAGAGTGGCAAATAGACGAGCGTCGCCCCTGTCGCATGCGCAACTTGTTGCCAAGGAATGAGGTTGGCGTGATGTTCCATCGGCGTGAGCACGATGTGGTCGCCTTGGCGACACGTGGCGCGCGCAAAACTGCTTGCGACTAAATTTAACGCCGTCGTGGTCCCTCGTGTAAACACGATTTCTTCGGCCGTTTGCGCCCCGATAAACTGTGCGACTTTCGCGCGCGCACCTTCGTAAGCGTCCGTCGCCCGTGTGCCGAGCGTATGCACCCCCCGATGTACGTTTGCATGGTCGTGCGTTTCGTAGTAACGCATCGCCTCCAACACCGCTTGTGGTTTTTGTGACGAGGCCGCACTATCCAAATACGTGAGCGGATGTCCATGAATGTGCTGGTGCAAGATCGGAAAATCGGCTTTCCATGTAGGCGATACGGTACGCAAACTCATGAGAACAGCTTCCTCTCCACACGGGATGTCAATTGCGTACGCACCCGCTCCATCGGTATGGCAGCGATCGTCGGCGCCAAAAATCCTTGGATGAGCAAACGTTCGGCTTCTTGCCGCGGAATGCCTCGAGACATCAAATAATAAATTTGTTCTGGATTCACCTGCCCTACACTCGCCGCATGCCCTGCTTTTACGTCGTCTTCATCGATGAGTAAAATGGGATTGGCGTCTCCCCGCGCGGTAGGACTGAGCATGAGAATGCGTTCTGTCTGTTGTCCGTTGGCACGTGTCGCCCCGTGCTCTATCTTCGTAATCCCATTAATAATCGCGGTAGCAGATTGTCGCATGACCACACGGGTCACCATATTGCTTTCCGATGCCTTGCCGCGATGCACCGCCCGTGTCGTTTGGTGTATGCGCTGCTCCTGACTGCCTAACCCGATCACATGCATCTCAGATTGTGCACGTGGTCCGAGGAGCAAACTTTGCGTATCGGCAATGCTCCACCCATCGCTTAACTCACCGATCACCCATTGTACGGTCGCATCTTGCCCAATGACCGCCCGGCGATAGCACACTTCTGTAATGTGCTCCCCCATCTCGTGCACGAGTGCAATGTGTACGTGAGACCGTGGTTGGGCGAACACTTCCATCATCGTACTCGTCACGAGCGTCGGTTGGGGCGTCTGGACGGCAGCATGCGTGGACATGACGTGCATGACGAGCTGTACCCGACTGTCTTGTTCGGCCACGACGAGAACATGCGGTGCGAATGTCGCTTCTGCGTCATCGAGGAAGAGGATGATCTGGATGGGTTCTGGCAAGGTGACTTTTGGGGGGACGTACAAATAGACTCCCCCATTCCACACCGCCGCATGCCACGCTGTGAGCTGATCTTCGCCTACGGGGATCGCCCCAAACAACCGTTGACGCACCGTCTCTCCCTGTTGATCGATCGCCTGCGCCAAGTCACACAATATTACGCCTTGCTCTTGGTGTGCCTGATCTAACTCCGTATAAATGACTGCTGAATTGTGCTGCACGATGACATTGGACGTGTGCGGGTCGAGCCGTTCTAATACGTGCGCAGGCAACTGTTCTCGATGCGTACATCGTTTGCTTGGACGATACGTCCCTCTATTTTTCCAGTTCCATCGCTCAATGCGCATTTTTTCGAGGGAAGGAAACGGCAATGCAACCGCTTGTTCGATCGCATCGTGACGTCTTTGGCGAATGGTTGCACTTTCCGTAGGTTTCGCTGGTTCGATCGAAGCGTACGCCGCATAAGCGGTTTCTGTCGTATTCGTACTCATGTTGTCCCCTCCTTATGACCGCACAGGAGCTGTCGTCTGCATCGGGACTTGCCACGTATCCGTAGATTCGATCACTTCGTCTTCGATCCCACATTCTTGCTTGATCCAATCGTATCCTTCTGCTTCCAAACGCAAGGAGAGCTCGGGTCCTCCAGATTTCACGATGCGTCCTTGCATCATCACGTGAACGAAGTCTGGCTGGACGTACGTAAGTAGACGTTGGTAGTGCGTGATGATCAAAAACGCCCGCTCTGGTGCACGCATGGCGTTGACACCCGCTGCCACGACTTTCAATGCATCAATGTCGAGTCCCGAATCGATCTCATCAAGAATGACAATGCGCGGTTCTAACACCATCATTTGTAAAATTTCGTTGCGTTTTTTCTCGCCTCCAGAAAATCCTTCATTCAAATAGCGGTGCATAAACTGCGGGTCCATCTCCAACTCTTTCATCTTCCGCTCCATGTGCCGGATGAACTTGATCAAGGAGATTTCCTGATCAGGCCCACGCTTTGCGTTGAGCGCACTGCGCAAAAAGTCAGCGTTCGTGACGCCTGTGATTTCACTCGGATATTGCATTGCCAAAAACAAGCCGGCATGCGCACGCTCATCGACTTTCATCTCCAACACATCGGCACCGTCTAACTGCACAGTCCCTGCGGTCACTTCGTACCGTGGATGCCCCATGAGTACCGAGGCAAGCGTGCTCTTCCCCGTGCCGTTGGGCCCCATGATGGCATGGACTTCGCCCCCTTTGGCGTCTAGCGAAAGCCCTTTGAGGATCGCCTTTTCCTCGATGCTAGCGTGAAGGTCTCGGATGTGCAAAACTGGTGATGTATGCGTATTTTCCATCTACGTTGCCCTCCTCTATGCGTGGTTGTTCATTCTCAATGATTCTCACTCGCTTTCTATTATACCGAACTTGATCGCCAATGAAAAGGGTACACCGAAAAACACTGGCATACGAAAATTTGCGCAACCCCTTATGTCGAGGCGATGCCACGCCCTATGCTAAACACGGTTTGAATACAGGAATCCTACTGGTTAAAAATTACTGTGCTTTCTCGTAAAAGGAATCGCTCTACATGGATGTTTTTAATCCGTGTTTCGTATATGAGTACGAGACGTCCACAAGACTGTCGCCCGTTTTACTTGAGCTGCAACACCCATCGCACAAACTCAATGACGGGCCTACTGCCTTTGTTGACGATGCCAATGACTTCTGCCCCGATTTGCAACGCAAGCAATGTCACAAAAATGACGATCAATGCGACCCACTGCGCCACGGTCGAAAGTAAAATCGCACTCAACGCAAACGCCAAGGCGATCGCATACACGACGAGCACGGAATTGCGATGACTCAATCCCAGCGCAAGCAAACAATGGTGAAGGTGGTTTTTGTCTGCTACGGAAATGGGTTTTTTATTGCGAATCCGTCTGACAATCGCAAAAAAGGTGTCCGTCAACGGCACACCTAAGATGAACAGCGGAACGACGAAAGACACGAGTGTCGCCTGCTTAAATCCGAGCACAGAAAACGTCGCCAGACAAAAACCTAAAAAAAGTGCGCCAGAATCGCCCATGAATATTTTGGCAGGATGAAAATTAAATACGAGAAAACTGAGGATGCTCCCGAGCAATACGACGCTGAGCAATGCCACGGTGACGTTGCCCATCATCAGGGCGAGACATAGGATTGTGCCTGTCGCAATCGCACACACCCCCGCGGCCAGCCCATCTAAGCCGTCAATGAGATTGATCGCATTCGTCACGCCTACAATCCAAAGTAACGTGAGGGGAATGGTCAACCAACTCAATGACGTATCGTATCCAAACGGCAAATTGATCCACTCTACCTTTACACCAAAAGAGACGACGATGCCTGCCGCGGCAAATTGTCCGAGCAACTTCCAGCGTGGTGCCAAATCATACCGATCGTCTAACGCACCAACGATCGTCACCACAATGGCGCCCAGTACAATGCCCCATATGACATTGCTCTTGTATCCCTCCACAAAAAATAAGCCACAAGCGAGCGCGACCAAAAAAGCCAAACAAATCGATACGCCTCCCCAACGTGGCATCACTGCACGGTGGACTTTGCGCGCATTGGGGGCATCGACTGCGCCGTACCGCAAGGCCAATCGCTTCATCAGGGGCGTGAAAATGAGCGTGAGCGTAGCGGCCCCTAAAAATAAAGTACTATATATCGCAAACATGTTCGTCTTGTTTCACTCCTTATCGTTGCGGATAGGTGGCATACGGTCCCCCAAAAACAGTACACGCAATACAAAACGCGGCAATACGATCATCCGTGGCAACCGTGACGGTTCTTGGTACAACCGATAAAGCCATTCGAGCTTCATCCGTTGCACCCACTGTGGTGCGCGACGCAATCGTCCTGCCATCACATCAAAACTCCCGCCGACCCCGACCATGACGGGGACATCAAGCTGTTGACGGTATTTTGCAATCCATACGTCTTGGTTTGCCATGGATCGTCCCACGAGCAAAATATGAGGCTTTGCTTGGCGAATGCGGGCGATGACCGCTTGATCTTCGTCTGCAGAAAAGTATCCGTGTTCACTGCCGACAATCGATACCCCAGCATACGTCTGTTGCATGGTGCGGTGCGCTTGTGCGATGACTTCGGCCGTCGCCCCGAGCAAATAAATACGCCAGCCGTGCGCAGCGCCACGTAAAAACAACTGCTGCACGAGGTCATACCCTGCGACGCGACCGGCAACACGTTTGCGCACATGACGCGCCGCCCACACGAGCCCAATGCCATCGGGAACGACGAGGTCGGCTTGCCGTAGCATCTGGTAATACGAACGATGTTGCAACGCGTGCATGACCATCGTCGGATTTGCCGTCACCACGTGCGTCACAGTATGGCGAGCAATCGCTTGCGCCAAATCGTCCACGGTCGCATCCAATGTTTTTTGGGATACCGAAACGCCGAACAACTCGACTGTTTGTCGTTGCATCAGCGCAAGTATACGACGTGCAGGGGTGCGCGCCAACTCATACAACCGTGCCCGCTGTGCAAGACGTTCGTCGTCTGGGCATGCAGGTTGTCCTAGCCATTGTACGATACATTGGCGCAGAGACGTCGCCTCTACGGTCGTCGTCGAGCCGATCGGCTGTTGCTGGATCAGATGCAAAAATTGATCAATCTTCGGATCATAAGAAATGCCAATGCAAGGGGTGTGCGCTACTGTCGCATAAATGAGCGCATGCAAACGCATCCCGAGGAGTACCGTACAAGAGGCGATCGTATCGACCATGTCCTGCGGATGTGCCAAGGGGGGAGCAGTAAAAAGGCGTGTGCGCGCCACACCGCGTTGCCATAACGTTGCGCAGATGCGGTCACTCACCTGACGATCATCCGGCTCGTGAAACGGCAAAAACACGACATCGACATCGGTCTCTTGTAAGACGTGCCACAGTGCTTCGCATACGGCTTCAAAAACACGTTCCCCTCCTTGCCAGTCACGCAAGGAAACGGCAATGCGTCGCTGACGCACCGGTGGGGTTTGTACGGTACACCCCAATACGGGGTCGACGACGACGTCCACGTGTTGGGCATCGACACCACACTGTGTGGTGAGTAGCGTATGCGACGCAGGGTCTCGTACGGAGACGTAGCAACAACGTTTTATCAAAGCGCCGATCCAGCGAGCAAACAACCACTTGCGTCGCACAGGGCCCATGCCTTGGGAATAAATATACACAGGCAATCGTGCCCACAATGCCCACTGTATCATACTCAAATAATACAACATGCTGCGTGCACTTGTCACGTCTTGGAGGAGGCTCCCCCCCCCACAAATAAATGCGTCACTTTCACGCCAAGCGCGACGAATGGCACGCACATCAAAACGATGAATCGCCTGCACGTGATGCAACGTTTGGGTGTCGACAACGTCTCCAGAAATGACCGTGGGTACGACCACCACGCCCTTCGCTTGTCCTTCCTCGCGCAACGCCGTCAAAATCGCATACAACACCGCTTCATCGCCACTATTGCGATACCCATAATAGCCCAAAATCACCACGCGTTTTATGGTGTGATCCGTTGTGACCATCGTTTGTTCACTCCTTTGACGAGGACACTGAGCACCCCCCCGATCAATGCACCAAGTACGATCCCATAGCTAACACGAATAACCGAAACGGCAAGTGGCGTGTGCAAATGCGCAAACGTATCGACGATGGAGATTTGTCCGATCGTGATGAAGAGAATCCCGACACCGAGCCACCCTTTGCGCCACGTCGCCCCACACAACAATGCCACAATCATCATCGGATGCGCCAGCAAAAACTCTTTTGTCCGTGGACGTACGCCCAACACATCTTGCAACAGCTGTCTCCCGATGCGTTCCAATTCTGTCGTCTGCCCCGCATTTCCCGTACGCGACAAGTAATACATGCCGAGGAGAACCGCTATCCCCACCCCAAATAGCGCAACCACCGTGACGGGTTTTTGCAAAAAAGCATACGCCTGTACGACTACCGTCTTCCACTGAAATTGCGCCTGCACATACATAAAATACACAAAAACGAGGATAATCGGTATTACATGGAGTACCGTGACCCCGCGAAACAAGTCGATCCCGTACAGGTATAAGGGAGAGTCGA
>JAULZZ010000036.1:0-4181 GCA_032117095.1 Paenibacillus sp. | reverse complement strand
TTCAATAATCGCCCGCAATCCCCGTGCCCCTGTATTTCGTTTGATTGCTTCATGGGCGATGGAATCCAATGCTTCAGGCTCAAATTCTAGTTGCACATTGTCCATTTCGAGTAATTTTTGGTACTGTTTGACAAGGGCGTTTTTGGGTTCGGTTAAAATTTGGATGAGCGCAGGCACATCCAGCGGTTCTAATGTCGTAATGACCGGCAGACGCCCCACAAACTCTGGAATCAAGCCGTATTTAAGCAAATCTTCTGGCAATACGCGCGTCAACAATTCGCCAGATTGCATCTCAATTTTGCCAGTGTCTTGGCCACCGAAACCGATGACTTTCTTTCCTAAACGCCGCTTAATGATTTGTTCTAATCCATCAAAAGCACCGCCACAAATAAACAAAATGTTCGTCGTGTCGATCTGAATGAACTCTTGGTGCGGATGTTTGCGACCACCCTGGGGCGGAACCGAAGCGACGGTGCCCTCGAGAATTTTAAGCAATGCCTGTTGTACGCCTTCGCCAGAAACGTCCCGTGTAATCGAAGGATTTTCGGATTTCCGGGCAACTTTATCGACTTCATCGATATAGATAATCCCGCGTTCGGCTTTCTCTATGTCAAAGTCTGCCGCTTGGATGAGCTTGAGCAAGATGTTCTCTACATCTTCCCCGACGTAGCCGGCTTCGGTCAACGAAGTCGCATCGGCAATCGCAAACGGGACGTTCAAAATGCGTGCGAGCGTTTGGGCAAGCAAAGTTTTGCCACTCCCAGTCGGTCCAATCAGCATAATATTGCTTTTGGAAAGTTCGACGTCATCATGTTTGGATTGGGGGTTGTTGATGCGCTTAAAATGGTTGTATACGGCGACGGCAAGCGATTTTTTCGCTTGATTTTGTCCGATCACATACTGGTCCAAAATTTCGCGAATGCCTTGGGGCTTCGGCAATTCTTGCATGTCTGGCATCGCAGTCGTCCCCAACTCCTCTGAGACGATCTCTGCACAAAGCTCAATACACTCGTCACAAATATATACCCCAGGACCGGCGACGAGTTTACGCACTTGTTCTTGACTTTTCCCACAGAACGAACATTTGAGCTGGCCTTTTTCTTCGTTAAACTTAAACATGCGACTCCTCCTTAGTTCGTGCGGTTCGCGGTGATGACATGATCAATAAGGCCATAAGCTCGAGCATCGTCCGCACTCATAAAGAAATCTCGGTCCGTATCGCGTTCAATTTTCTCGTACGGTTGGGACGTATGATGCACATACATGTCGTTTAGCTTTTTCTTTGTAGCCAAAATCCAATCCGCATGAATTTTAATGTCCGTCGCTTGCCCCCGTACGCCTCCAAGTGGTTGATGAATCATCACTTCGCTATTTGGCAAAGCATACCGTTTCCCTTTGGCGCCTGCCGTCAATAACAGTGACCCCATACTGGCGGCTAAGCCGACACAAATCGTAGATACATCCGGCTTAATGTACTGCATCGTATCATAAATGCCCATCCCTGCGGTGACCGAACCCCCTGGAGAGTGGATGTAGAGGTGAATGTCTTTTTCGGCATCTTCTGAGGCCAAAAACAGCAGCTGGGCAATGACGACATTGGCGACGTCATCGTCGATTGCGCTGCCTAAAAAAATGATGCGATCTTTTAGTAATCTGGAGTAAATGTCGTACGAACGTTCTCCGCGGTTTGTCTGTTCGACTACGATCGGCACTAAATTCAACGCAACTTCACTCCTTCAGTGAAAAATGTCTTTTCATTCTACCATGTGGCTGCCACGTTGTCATGAGTGTAGACAACCAGAAAGTACAATGAACGCAATGAAACGTTTCCTACGCATGAGATACGTTATGCGACGCAGTGGCATCCGATTCATCCGGCAACGTGACATCGGTGAAATCTTCTTCCGCGTATTGCCGAAGTT
The DNA here is from genome assembly GCA_032117095.1 of Paenibacillus sp. GTDB lineage: Bacteria > Bacillota > Bacilli > Paenibacillales > YIM-B00363 > REEB470. The sequence continues at coordinate 2,259 of JAULZZ010000036.1, read as the reverse complement.
TATCGGGCAAATCAGGCAGTTTGGTGCGTAAATCTGTCCAAAACACAGGGTCCTCCGGCAACAGATGTTCTTTCATACTGACAATCAACAGCACATCCATCGCTTTTTGGATGACACATTCAATGCGATATTGATCGGAAAGTTTCCTGAATAACGTATTATAATATTTTTCATCCGTTTCGAAAAAACGTTGGGGTATGATTTTGACGAAATAGAGTAAATCTTCTCTAGAAAGTGGCGCATCGTACTTGCGTAGTACTTCTTCCATGACAATTTTTTGACGATATTCAAATTGTGCTTGTGCAAACAAATCACGATACATTTCTTCTTCCTCATCAAAATGATCCATGTAATCGGGATCAAACAGCGTTTTCTTTTCGAAAATATTTTTGCGATATTCGAGAATAATCGGTTCTGGAATCGTCACTTGAGCATTTTCCAAAACAGCTTGACTTATTTTTTCGCGCACGCTAGAAAAAAACAGATTACGTTGTACTTGGTTGTATCTTTCTGTGACCGCTTGTTCTAACTGAGCGACTGTTTTTATTTTTCCATTGTCATCATATTCCTGTTCAATGTATTGTTCAACGGAAATGAGCGTTGGTCGTGCGATTTCTTGCACCCGAAAAGTGAACTGTACTGGTTTTTCAACCCCCGATTGCGATGGCATCGTAAAGTGCCTCGACTCGCCACAGCGCATTCCTCGGAGAATATCACTAATTTCCTGAGGAGTTTCGACCCCGTCAACGATAAATTGTATCGGATCGTCCAATACTACCTCTTCGGAAGGTACGTCTTCTTGCGCCTCGGATTGCGATACATCGTCTGTGTATATTGGGACGACTTTTACTTTATCGTACGCTTGGATGGCGACATCATTTGCAGTTTCAAAGGGAGAAGCTTCTAGGCGTAATCGCATAATATACCGTTGTACAAATTCAGGGGTTGCTTGAATGATGTCGACTTGTTGTGGGGGGACAACCCAATCGACCAACGTGACAACAGGTTTTTTTATGAACCCGATTTCGGCTGTGAAGTCCTCACCTTGTTTACACAAGAGTGGATTAAATTGATGAAATAATTCGATCGTTTCTGTAGTGAAAAGGGCGAGGCGACGTTGAATAAATCCGAACAAGACGTACTTTACGTGTTCCATGAAATGGGCATACCCAAATTTCATGATAAATGTACGCATCGGGGCTTTTCCATGCCGAAACCCAGGAATCGCGTATTTTTTGACGAGCGGTTTGTACACCGCTTGGATGACTTGATCGACGATGTGCGCACGCAACGTGCACGTTGCCGTTCCAAAATCGGGCTTTTGTTCCTCGGGGTATGCAATCGTACAAGAAAGCACGTCATGGTCGGTGTACTGTGTTTGTTTTTCGAAATCCTCTTGTACGTTTTGGAGAACTTGCGCAATTAATTTGCGATCGACCTGTGGTGATTTCATAAGAAAATACGTCCTTTCGAAAATAATATCATGGGTGTCTGTACGAAACACGGATTAAAATCATCTATGCAGAGAGATGCCTTTTACGAGAAAAATGGATTTTTGACCAATCGGATCGCTGTATTCAAATCGTGTTTCGTATGATCAAGCACGAAAATCGTGTTGGAGCGTTGTGCCGATGAGGTACAGTCTTTCCTTTATGCTTTGCGCAAAGAGGGAATCCGCTGTATGGTCCGTGGTACCTGTCTTGTTGCGGGCGTCTGCTTGGTGCATCTCCACAATCTGTTGTACGGATGTGCCATATAATGCTTGTGCCACAAATGCATGCAACGCCACAGCCCAAATGTCGCACGCATCCTCTGTCGCATGTACCCACGCTTCATAATGCGACGTGCCATATACATAACGCACAAATTCGTACCCCGTCGTCATGACAAATTGTTCGAATACAATGTCGTGCGTTTGGGCGTACGCGATGGCACGCTGGATAATCCGATGCACGTTTTGGGGGAACTCGGCATTGGTGTACGGGACGGTTTGGATATCGACAACGCACGCCCCGGTGACACGCCACATCCCACGCGCACCTGAGGCACGCGCCGTTTGCAACAAAGCGAACCGAACGAGCGGATGCAACACGGACGGTGTGAGAGAATCGTCTGCAAGGCGTTGCAACAAAGCAATCGCATGCTCATCAGCAGTATAACCGATCCGTTCCAAAATAAGCATTTGATCTGAAAATGAAAAGCACTGCGGTTCGAGATGCCATCGTTCGAGCTGGGAAAGGACTTCACCGTGGGCATCGT
>JAULZZ010000035.1:0-60732 GCA_032117095.1 Paenibacillus sp. | reverse complement strand
CTCCTTCTTCCCACGTCAACGCAATGTGCGAAGTGGCATACCGTAGCGCATTGTCCAACACGTTTTCAATGGCTACGACCCACTGTTCCCGATCCCCTGTCATCGTGGGTGGGGCAGCCAACGAAACATGCCACGAAATTTCTGGACGGCGCACTTTGAAACGATGTACGACTCCCGTGATCACCTCATGAAAATCAAACGACTGCACCTGTAATGGTTGGTTCGCCAAATACTGCAATCGTGTCATGTATAACAAATCGTGAATGCGTTTTTGCAACCGCTTGGACTCCTGCTCGATGACATCAAAGGAGCTCGCCTGATCGCCGTGCGGATAAATGCCCTCTCGCATCGATTGTGCGAAACTTTGGATGACCATGACCGGCGTTTTTAGCTCATGTGACACGTGTTGTATCATCCTTTGTTGCGCTTCATCTTGCGATTTGAGTCGTTGACGCATCCGATCGATCGAATGGGCTAACCGGCCAATTTCATCTTCCCGCAATACTTTTATCGGGTCATGCCATTGTCTATCTGCAATTTTCAAAACAGACTGTGCCAATGCTGCCAACGGACGCGTGACGTATCTCGCCAACAATATGGAGGGGACGATGCACAGCACCAGTACGGCGATGAGCAATAAAATAAAACGTTGGTTTATCGATTTTACGAGCGTGTTTAAGTACGTATTCCACATATACGAGAAAACGTATTCGTTCGGAAGAACGTCCGTTTTGCGAATGACATAAAACAACGTCTCTTCCCCAAACGTTGTCGTATAGTTTTGGACGGGCGCCTGCTGTTGTTGGGCTTGTTGCTGTACGCGGTCCATAAACCCCTGTGGAAACTCCCGTCCGTTCATCCGCCGCTGTGTCCGTCCACGCTCCAAAGGCTGTCTTTCTTCTGTACTGCTAAGAATCCGATGGATGACCGTGCGTGAATTGCGAAAGACAGGCACTCTTGATGGAAATCCATTTTCTTCTATTCCTAGACGTCCGCGATGCACACCGTCAATTTCTGCGGGATCGCCCGTCGTGATGCGCCCCCCCCTTCTCATCTCCAAAAATTCATTTTGTGCATGCGCAATAATCGCAAACACTTCGTCGGTGAGATAATGCGTCAAAATACGCGGGCTGACCATTGTCGTCACCACGAGACAAAACAAGGCAAAGGCGACAAAAACGCTCCATATTTGCATCCACAAGGGCCACCGTTGCAAAAACGCATTCATGAGAAATGCACCATCCGGTACCCGTACCCATACATCGTTTCAACGGGCAACTTGGGCAGTTTTTTTCGGATGCGTCGCACCAAATCGTCGACTACGCGGTCACTGCCAAAATAATCTGCGCCCCACAACGCATTGAGCAACTGTTCCCGCGAAAACGCAACTCCGACATGCGTCACCAAGTGGTGCACAAGGTCGAACTCTTTTGAAGTTAAATCGATGCGCTCTCCTTGCTCGTATACCCCCCGTGTGCGCACCGCAATGACATACGGCCCACACGAAATCGCTTGATGATGAGCCATTTCTGGTAACGATGGTGCGCCCTGTTCCCCTGCATCGGCTACTCCCTTAGACGTTTCTCTCCCGCTTCCTTGGCGAAAATGCCCCGACGCATACACACGTTCTAATAATTTGCGCACCCGAATGACCAACTCACGGGGTAAAAAAGGTTTCGCCAAATAATCATCACTGCCCATCTCCAAGCCGACGATGCGATCCAAATCTTGGTCCCGCGCAGAAATAAAAATGACTGGTACTGTGGCATCTTCTTTTTTGATCTGACGAATGAGCGCAAATCCATCAACGTCTGGCAACATGATATCGAGAATCCACAGGTCGGGGCGTTGGGATTGCGCTTCGATCACTTCGATCGCTTCGATCGCTTCCCCCCCAGAAGTAAATGTGGTCACATCCCACCCCTCCTTCTCCAAATACGTTGCCAACAGGCGATTTAAGTTCGGCTCATCTTCCACCAAAAAAATACGATAAGACATCGCGTATGCTCCTTTGCATATTGTATCGGCACACATACAAACTTGCATAATATACCGCAAGAGGACATGCCCGAAAGCACGTCCCTCGTCGATATACTGCCCCTGATGCGTTCGTCGTTACGGCTTTGTCGGCAGTGCATTTGCTTTTTCTTGCAATGCAGTGACTTTTTGCTGTAAGCGCGTGTTTTGTACTTTCACTGCGCTGACGTGCGCCGCCAAACTCGCCTGAATGGCCGGTATGTCTTTTGTAGCGAGTGCGTTCACAAGGTTTTCGGTGTTTTGTTTACGCAATGCCCTCATTGCTTCCCGCTCCTTGCGCAACTGCTCGCGTGCGGTCTCTTGCAATTTCTCTGGTTTGATGCCTGCGTTTTTCAACGTCGTGTGCAATGTTTCCCGTTGCTGTTGCAATGCTTGGCGTGTGGCAACCGTCGCAGTCCAATCCGCCAGTGTATTGGAGGCGTATTTTTCTAGCAGTACTGTGAGTACAAGGGATTCGATTGTACTTTTGCCGTCCATTTTCCGTTCGCCTTGTGGATGGCGTTCTCCTTTGTGCGACTTGGGCCCATGTTTCCCAACAGGCGGAAAATTACTGCGAGGAGCGGTCTTTTCTGCTGTCGTCTTTTCTTTGTAACGAAGAAGCGCAGCCGCTAAAGCTGTTTTTATCGTGGCGTCGTCTTTGGCATTGACCGCTTTGCTCAACGCTTCGACCTCTTGCCCTTGTTGTGCATGCCGTTGTTCCTTCGGAACAGGCGGTTTCCCCGCAAGTTCGCCCTTCACAAGCTTACTTTTTACTGTTTTTTCGGATGCGTTCACCAGCGGTTTGCCCTCTGGTTTCAACGCCTGTCTTTCACTGACCGCAGCTTGCCAATCTGCCACGGTATCTGGCGCATACTTTTGTGCCAACGTCACGAGCACCTCATCTAAGATCGCGCCGTGGTGTGGATGGCCCACCCCCGAAAAACCTGTGTGCTTCGCACCCCCTTTTTCGTAATGTTGTCCACCGGCGTGCTTGCCCTTTTGTTGTTGCATACGCACATGTCCTTTGGACGCGTCTTTTCCTTGTGGTCCCTTTTGTGCGACACCAAATTGCGGCAACGCCAACGCCACCACCACGACACTGCTCAATAACACCGCTTGTTTTCTCATTGTGAACCCCTCCTTATTGAAATCGTCGTGCGGATGTCACGAATCCCTTATGAAAACCGTCCAAACAGCCAGTTGCCTTTTATGAGAAAGCATAAGGCGTTTTCTCCGCTTGTTTGTACGCATGGAATGCGGATTCGTATCATGGCACAAATGCAGTGTACCAATCATTTGTCTGGAAATTAGCGGATAATCATGTGAGATTGTGGGAGACCATACGAAACACCGGTTGAATCCAAACCTCCTATTGGTTAAAAATCCCTTTGCTTTCCATTGTCAACAGGTTAAGCGGATGATACTAATTCCAAACTAAAACATCGATAAAATTCCAGTCTCACCCTGTAATGCTTTTGATCGTGTATCCCGCCAGCACCCGATTTCTTTGCCAACATTTCCACATCATCGGCGTTATATCCTGTCAACGTGACGATTTCTTTGTTCTTCTTTCCCACGCCACCATATGCGACTACTTCTAATCGTTTGTATGCGTTTACATTTTTCTTCGTTTTTGTATTTCTTTTCTCAGCGCTATCGCATATTCTTAGTATCATACACACGTTATCTTGTCGATATATTTGTTTGGAATTAGTATGATCTCAGAGATGGATGAATCAGTGAGGAACCGGTTTTTCTCAAGACGTCAAGATTTTTTTAGATCTTCTTTTATTTTCAACATTTTCAGGAGAGCTCTTAACCCGTTGACATTGCTTTGCTTTCTCGTAAAATGTTTAGTCCTAATCCGTGTTTCGTATCAACGTCGCTTCAAAAATGAAAACAGACATGCACAAGTGCACATGTCTGTGTGTTGGCATGCAGGAACTGCGACACAAAAAAACGATAATTCCTTTTGCAACATCATGTTATTTCTTAATCGTTTGTTACCGTGGTGTCTTGGATGCTCGTTTAATTGTCGCCGGTGACCCCCGTCGTTTGAATCACGGAAGAGGAGTTTGGTGTTCCCGTCACCGTTGTCGTGGAAGCAGAAGACCCAGTCGGTGTTGGTGTTACTGGTGTTGGTGTTACTGGTGTTGGTGTTACTGGCGTTGGTGTTACTGGTGTTGGTGTTACTGGCGTTGGTGTTACTGGTGTTGGTGTTACTGGCGTTGGTGTTACTGGTGTTGGTGTTACTGGCGTTGGTGTTACTGGCGTTGGTGTTACTGGTGTTGGTGTTACTGGCGTTGGTGTTACTGGGGGTGTACAATTTAGTTGCGTGGTTGATGGGGTACAAGGTGCAGGAGGCACTGATGTTTGCACCGCTTTTATCGCATTGAGTTCTTGCAGGAATTTGGTGTTTGTCTCGCTTGTATACGCAACAAGTAACGATGCCAAGGCAGTTTTGATCGTAGGAACGTCTTTTTTACGCACCGCAGCATTAAGTTTGCTTTTGTTGAGGCGATTTTCCAAACTGGCTACTTCCTCTTGTTCAAGTTCATCGATCGTCTTTTTGGGGATTTTTCTCTTTTGTGCTTTTGTTAATTTTCTTTTCTCATCTGTAATCTCTTTTTCTATTTTTTCCCGTGCCATAAACGCATCGTCCCATGCCTTCACAGTTTCAGGGGCATACGCCTGTGCGATCAAGGAAAGCGTCATTTTTTCGTCTTCCTTGTTGTTCCATGCAGAATTAGGTAAAATCCCTCGCCAGATGTTCCTTTCCATGTTGTTTCTTATCGGATAGACCCTCCAACCGCCAACGTTATATCCTCCTCCCCAATATATTTGGATCACAGGCTTCCCCCAATGCGCCTTTGCAGCCAAGCCCGCTTGTGGGATCGAAAATGCCATTGCGACTGCCCCAGCGAGCAATACCGTGTTCCGTAATTTCATGTTCAACAACCTCCTGATTTGGATGTTAAGTGACCTTGATCACTTACAACGTCATTATACCATATGCATTGTTGTTAATGATATGAAAATTATGTGAAATCGTGTGAAGCGCTCCTGCTGTCACTTTCACCCCCTATCGTCTATCGATTAATCCGCTGTTTGCTTTCACAAAAAAAGCGACCTGCTATGTAAATGTTCTCAAACTGTGACTCATGGGCACCTCTATGAAAGTACTTCTTATACTAAAAGGCACCTCTATACAGGCATCCTATGCATAAACATCGACGAAAAATGGGTTTGTTTACGGCAAAATGATTTTTCACCGATCGATTTATAGTGGTGCCTTCCTATGAGATGCGCTTTTCAAGCCCCACTGTGTATACAGAAATTATGCATGGTGGCTTTTGTGCTGTCAACGCTAGAAAAGTTTTTTTGCTTCCGCTTGTGGATAAGATTCTCCCTTGCTTCGGGCGCTACACGCGCTACACGCCCGATTTTCATACTTTTTTTCTTATACACACAAAAGGCGACCTCTTTTCTCACACGTTAAAGCGAAAATGCACGACATCCCCGTCCGCCACGACATACTCTTTTCCTTCTAAGCGCATCAGACCCCGCTCCCGCGCAGTCGCCGTACTTCCTGCAGCAACGAGATCATCATACCCAACGACTTCCGCACGGATGAATCCCCGTTCAAAATCCGAATGAATGACACCGGCGGCTTGGGGGGCCTTCATCCCTGTTCGAATCGTCCACGCACGCACTTCTTGAACCCCTGCGGTAAAATATGTCGTGAGCCCTAACAACGTGTAGGCCGCGCGAATGAGTCGATGTAATCCTGCTTCTGTGAGCCCCAGCTCCGCAATAAACGCCATTTTGTCTTCACCAGACAACTCTGCAATTTCTGCTTCGACTTGTGCACTGATGGGAACGACTTCGACCCCGTGTTGCTTGGCATACTGTTGGACTTGGGCGACGAGCGCATTTTGTGCGGGGGCCGCGACGTCCGCCTCGCTCACATTCGCCACATAAAGCACAGGCTTCATCGTAATCAAGTGCAGTTCTTTTGCCAGTGCCCGCTGTTCGTCATCGAGCATTGCTTGTCTGGCAGGTTTTTCTTCATAGAGTACGTGGAGTATTTTCTGCAATGTATCCAACTCCAAAACACTTTTTTTATCCCCTCCCTTTGCGTTTTTCTTTACACGTTCAATCCGCTTTTCGACCGTTTCTACATCTGCTAAAATCAGTTCAAGCTCAATCGTACGCATATCATCGAGTGGGTCGATCGCCCCTGCGACATGGATGACATTTTCATCTTGAAAACACCGTACGACGTGAATGATCGCATCGACTTCGCGAATGTGCGCCAAAAACTGGTTGCCCAGTCCTTCTCCTTTACTCGCCCCTTTGACGAGACCGGCAATGTCTACAAATTGGAACGATGTCGGCACAATGCGTTGCGGATGAACAATCTTAGCCAGCACTTGGAGTCGTTCATCAGGCACGTCCACGACGCCTACATTGGGCTCAATCGTACAAAAAGGATAATTCGCCGAAATAGCTCCCGCTTGCGTAATTGCATTAAACAAGGTAGACTTGCCAATGTTCGGCAGTCCTACAATGCCCGCTTTTAACATCGATCACCCCTCCTGTTTCCTGTAATATTTTACCTTTCATCCCACTTGTACATTGTATTTCTTCCAATGATTTTGTAACTTTCTCGCCACTTCCGCCAACGGGAATATCTTTATCCACAAGTTTTTCAGGGTTTTCCACAGGTTTGTGCACAACTTGTGGATGAACCTAGTTGTTCTCGTGTTCCTTCCACACGTGCCACACAAAAGGAGTCATTCACCGATGCGCCCACCAGAAGAAGAAAATCGTTTTCCTCAAGATGTATACTGGATGCAACAGGCATTGGCCGAAGCAGAAAAAGCAAAATTGTGCGGCGAAGTGCCCATCGGGGCCGTGGTCGTGCATGAGGGGAAGATAATAGGTTACGGACACAATGCACGCGAACGTTTGCGCGATCCGACTGCCCACGCAGAAATGATCGCCATTCGTATGGCTTGTATGACCTTGGGTGCGTGGCGTTTGTTGCACTGCGACTTGTACGTTACGTTGGAACCGTGTCCCATGTGTGCAGGGGCAATCGTCCAAGCGCGTATGCGTAGATTGATTTATGGCACATCCGACCCCAAAGCAGGCTATACCGGCTCATTGTACAACGTATGTCAAGATACCCGATTGAATCATATGGTAGCGATCACCCCACACGTCTTGCAACAACCTTGCGCGGCGATTCTCACTACTTTTTTTCGCTCACTACGCCAACGCCCCTGATGGGACGTACGCACAGATCCCTAAAACAAAAAATAACCCAGCGCCCCTTTGCATGCCGCCCCCAACACGCCAAAGCACATGCTTCGAGTGAGGGGGGCGACACCATCACGGTTTCACTTCAATCGTACGCCGAATGGGGTCCCATGTGACCGTATCCCCGTATTGTTCGCACACGGCACGCACTTCGACATACGTTTTCCCTTTGATGAGCAGTCCATTGAGCGTTTTTCCGCGTACAATGAGCGTCACCTGTGCGATGGGGTCAGCGGCTGCATGTTGTGGCGTGGTGGGGGATTGCTCCGTTTTAGGTGGTGCGTACGGGTGTTTCACATGTTGGCAAAACCCGCGCACGACTGCTTCTGCATAGGCTTTCCACTGCGTTCGCAACTGTGCGATATCATCTTTTGGAGAATCTGCGAAGCCATATTCCACGATCACGGTATGTACGTTGCCACTATCACGGTGCATAAAATAATAATCTTTGTTTGGCTGTGTCGTGGCTGCACGCGAAAAAACACGACGCACGTTTTGTCCTTCTTTCTGAATTTCATCGGCGAGTCGTTGTGCGAGGGCAGGGGATGCGTGCACGGCATAGATCGTCTCTGCCCCATCGCCTCCCCCCGCATTGATATGATTGCTAATACAATACGTCGCTCCACTTTGGCGCACCCGCCGTGTCCGTTCGGCCGGTTGCACGGTCTCATCACGCGTGCGCGTGAGCAAAACAGGCATGTTCAACGCACGAAATCGGTCGTATTGATACTGCGAAATCTCGAGCACCTTCTCTTTTTCCTTGAAAAATGCATTGGATCCTCCACCTGGATCTTGCCCGCCGTGCCCTGGGTCAATGATAAGCATCTCTTTGCGTGTCCCCCGTTTCCGCTGGTGCTGGTGTGGTGGCATCGACGACTGCACACAGGTGAATTTTAGCGATTTCGCTCACTCATCCCACTCGTGACGGGCATCTTTTTTGTCTCCACTGTCGCCAAAAACTCCACGTTGGTTTTGGAGTCTCCAAACTTTTTTAGTAAATTTTCGAGATAGTCTGGGGAGTCGACCATCGATTTGCGAATTGCCCACATTTTTTCAAGCTCTTCGCGCGAGAGCAACGCCTCTTCGCGCCTCGTCCCAGATCGCCGGAGGTCCAATGCTGGAAAAATTCGCCGTTCGGCAAGTCGCCGGTCCAAGTGAAGCTCCATATTTCCCGTCCCCTTAAACTCCTCATAAATCACATCGTCCATGCGTGAACCCGTTTCGATCAATGCGGTGGCGAGAATCGTGAGACTCCCCCCCTCTTCGACATGCCGTGCCGCCCCAAAAAACCGTTTGGGACGATGAAATGCAGCCAATTCAATCCCCCCCGACAACGTCCGCCCCGAAGGAGGCACGACTACATTGTATGCACGGGCGAGTCGCGTGAGGCTATCGAGCAAAATTACGACGTCTTTTTTGTGCTCCACGAGTCGCAACGCCCGTTCCATGACGAGTTCGGCCACTTTGATGTGGTTTTCGGGCAATTCGTCGAAGGTAGAATACACGACTTCTCCGTTGACGGAACGTTGCATGTCCGTGACTTCCTCCGGTCGTTCATCAATGAGAAGCATAAATAGCTTTATCTCGGGATAATTGACCGCAATGCTGTTGGCAATTTTCTTTAGGAGTAACGTTTTTCCCGCTTTGGGAGGAGCGACGATGAGCCCGCGCTGCCCGCGTCCGATCGGAGAAAACAAATCCATTAACCGTGTAGATAATTCACTCGGGTCGGACTCCAACACGATCTGATTTTGGGGGTACAACGGAGTGAGTGCGGGAAAATGCAACCGTTCCGACGCCATTTCTGGGCTTTCTCCATTGACTGCTTCGACATGCAACAAACCAAAATATCGCTCATTTTCCTTGGGAGGGCGACATTTTCCCGAAACAAGATCCCCCGTACGCAAATCAAACCGCCGGATTTGTGAAGCAGAAATATAAATATCCTCTGTACTCGGCAAATAATTGATCGGACGCAAAAATCCATATCCCTCTGGCAAGATTTCGAGGACCCCTTGCATAAATAAAAAACCGGATTTTTCTGCCTGCGCACGCAAAAGAGCGAATATAAGCTCCTTTTTCTTCAACTGACCGTAAGACGGGATGCGATCTGCTTTGGCGAACTGATAAAGCTCCGTGAGTTTCATCGCTTCGAGCTCGGTCATACTATAATTCATATGCGCAGGTCTCCTCACCCGAATAATCGCCTATGTGTCTGTTTGTGGGCAACCGCCTGTTCTGGTTCATGCTGGCTCTAACCAAATTTCACCACCGAGCAGTGAGATATTGTCGATCAATCGATCGTAACCACGCTCGATGTATTCGTAGCCGAATATTTGCGTATGTGCGTGCCCAGGAACCATCAGACCTGCCAATAACAACGCCGCGCCTGCACGCAAATCCGTCGCTTGTACCCGCGCAGCCTGCAACACACTTTGTTGAATGATCGCTGAGCGGCCTTCTACGCGAATATTCGCCCCCATCCGTTGCAATTCGGGCACATGCTTAAATCGGTTGCTGTATACGTGATCGGTAATGACGCTGACCCCGTGCGCACGCGTGAGCAGACTCGTCATTTGGGATTGAAGGTCCGTCGCAAACCCAGGGTATACAAAAGCTTTTACATCGATGTGCGCATAGTGTTCTTTGCCGACGACTCGAATCGCTTCGTCCATTTCGACGACCGTCGCACCCATCTCTTCTAATTTGGCCACTAACGCTTCCATATGCTTTGGGATGACATTGTCGACTGTCACATCGCCACCAGTCGCCGCCGCTGCAATCAAATACGTCCCTGCTTGAATGCGATCAGGGATAATCATATGCCGACAACCGTTCAATCGTGTGACTCCTTCAATCCGAATGGTCTCCGTTCCCGCCCCTTTGATGATTGCCCCCATCGACGTGAGCAACGTCGCAATGTCGACGATCTCAGGCTCTTTGGCCGCATTTTCGATCAACGTGATCCCTTCTGCTTTCGTCGCAGCCAACATCACATTGATCGTCGCACCAACACTCGCCACATCGAGATATATTTTTGCCCCATGCAAACGTTTTGCTTTTACACGGATGCCCCCTTGCTCGTGCGTCACCGTCGCCCCTAGCGCCTCAAACCCCTTAATATGCTGATCAATCGGCCGCGGTTCAAAGTTACACCCCCCCGGCAATCCGATCAATGCTTCGCCCGTTTTCCCCAACAACGCCCCTAACAAATAGTACGAAGCGCGCAACTTGCTCACATTGCCATTGGGAATCTCCACCGCATGCAAAGACGTCGGATCGATCGTCATCGTCCCTTCAGAAAAAGACACACGCGCCCCGATCGTTTCGAGTAATGTTGCGTATACTTGGACATCGCTAATCTCAGGCAAATTGTCCAATGTCACGATGGAGTCGGCCAAAAGCGCCGCCGGAATTAACGCCACCGCGCTATTTTTTGCACCACTCACGGTCACAGTCCCCTGCAACGGCCGTCCGCCTCGAATACATAATTTTCTCATAAATAAGGGATGCCCCTCCCGATCCATGCTGTGCCTATCCCGCATCGCAGGTACATCACGTCATTAGGCACGCTGTGAACTGCCGAAAAGGCGCATCTTCGTTCGCACGACTTCGACCATTGCTTTCTTTGCCGGTGTCAAATATTTTCGTGGGTCATATACGTTGGCGTCGGACAGCAAGACGTCGCGAATGGACTGCGTACACGCAACTTGGTTTTCCGTGTTTACATTGATCTTCCCTACACCACAAGCAATCGCACGCGCAATCGCCTCGTCTGGCACCCCAGACCCCCCATGCAACACGACAGGCACTGGAATCGCACGCGCCACTTTCTCGATAATATCAAAATGAATGTTTGGCTCCCCTTTGTATACCCCATGCGCCGTCCCTACCGCAATCGCCACACAGTCTACGCCAGTTTCTTCATAAAAACGGATGGCTTCCTCTGGTTTTGCCAAATTTGCATGGGCTTCATCGACTGCAATGTCGTCTTCGACGCCGCCAATCGTCCCCAACTCCCCCTCAACGGAAACCCCCATCGCCCGCGCCGCGCGCACAACTTCCTTGGTTAAACGAACGTTTTCTTCGAATGAGTGGTGTGAGCCATCGAACATCACGGAGGAAAACCCTGCGCGAATACATTTCATCGCCACTTCAAACGTACTGCCGTGATCAAGGTGTAGCGCAATCGGCAAGCCCGAAATGTCTGCCGCCGTCTTTGCCAGCGCCACTGTAAATTCCAAGCCCATATATTTAATGGCACCTTCACTCACACCAAAAATAAAAGGGGAGCGCTCCGCTATTCCTGCTTCCACAATGGCTTGGGCAAACTCTAAGTTATTCATGTTAAACTGACCGACTGCAAAACGATTTTGTTTGGCGGATGGAAAAAACTCATTCATCGATACGAGTGGCATGGGATCGCCTCCAAATAAATTTTGATTACAGGGCACCTCTTTAACCCAATTTGTAAAAAACGTTTCGCCATAAACATGTGCATTTTTTGCCTATGTTTATGCGTAGAATGCACTTTATAGAGATGCCCTACACAAGATGTAAAACACGACACACCCACAACAGACGCCCTATCGTGCACACACACCTTTGTTGTCCGCACAATATACCTTGCCGCTAAGAAACGCCCCCGTGCGTGTCGAGCACGGCAAATTGCTCCCGAATCACTTGGCGGAGCTGATGAATGTCGAACGGCTTTGTAAAATGCATCAATGCCCCCGCATCGATCGCTTCTTGCAAAATGCTCAATTCCCCATAAGCAGTCATCATAATGACGCACGTACTCGGTCTCCGCTGTTTGATCGTGCGCAAAATTTCCAAGCCGTCCATCCCAGGGATCTTCATGTCGAGCAATACAAGATCTGGGTGATGTTGTTGCAACAAGTCGATCGCTTGATGCCCATTCGATGCCACATACGCTTCGTAGCCGTCTATGCGAAAGAGCTCTAATAACAGCGCACGAATGCCTTGCTGGTCATCGACAACAAGGATTGTGGGCATCATCGCTCGCCCCCTCCTGTACATGCGCCTCTCGCCTTTGTAGCGCACTGCGGACGAAACTTTCAAACAAAGGATGCGGGCGATTTGGACGGGACGTAAACTCCGGATGAAACTGCACTGCCAAAAACCATGGATGGTCGGGCAACTCGATGACTTCCACGAGTGAACCATCTGGAGACATTCCAGACAACTGCATGCCACCTTGGATAAAACGTTCGCGATAGGCATTATTAAATTCGTAGCGGTGGCGGTGGCGTTCTTCGATACGCATCTGTCCATAACACCGTTGCACCAACGAGTGCGGTTGTAGCATACACGGGTAGTTGCCCAACCGCATCGTCCCTCCCAAATTAGCGATTCGCAACTGGTCGGGCAACAAATCAATAATCGGATGCGGGGTCGCTGGGTCAATCTCAGCAGAATTTGCCTGCGCCAACCCGAGCACGTGGCGCGCATACTCCACCATGGCGACTTGCATGCCAAGACAAATCCCAAAAAAAGGAACGCGTTGCCTGCGCGCATACCGTATTGCCTCGATCTTCCCTTCAATCCCGCGATCTCCGAAGCCCCCCGGCACCAATATCCCATCGGCGCCCCCGAGAAGTTCCGTGACATTGTGTTCGGTCAACTGCTCCGCGCTGACCCAACGAATGTTCACCACCGCATCTGTATGAATCCCCGCATGTCGCAACGCCTCCACAATGCTCAAATACGCATCATGCAAAGCGATATATTTTCCTACGACAGCAATGCATACCTCGCGATGTACCGTCCGCACACGGTGCGCAATGCCTTCCCATTCGCTTAAATCCGCCGGCGGTGCCTGCACTCGAAAATGACGCAATACGATGTCATCCATCTGCTGCGCTTTTAGGAGCAATGGCACATCGTACAACGAATCTGCATCACGCGCCTCGATCACGGCATCACTATCAATGTCACAAAATAACGCAATTTTCCTCTTCATCTCGGCAGTCAACGATTGCTCCGTGCGGCAAACGATCAAATGCGGTTGAATGCCAATGCTCCGCAACTCTTTTACGCTGTGTTGGGTCGGCTTCGTCTTCATTTCCCGCGCCGCATGGAGTGCCGGAATCAGCGTGACATGAATGTACATGACATGCTCTCGTCCGATGTCGTTGCGCAACTGACGAATCGCCTCTAAGAACGGCAAACTTTCGATGTCACCGACCGTGCCCCCGATCTCCGTAATGACAATGTCTGACTGCGTCGTACTGCCTGCATGCAGAATGCGTTCCTTGATCTCATTCGTAATGTGGGGAATGACTTGAACCGTCGCCCCCAAATACTCGCCTCTGCGTTCCTTTGAAATGACCGAAGAATATACAGTTCCCGTCGTCACGTTGCTGTGCCGACTCACTTGAATGTCGATAAACCGTTCATAATGACCCAAATCCAAATCCGTCTCTGCGCCGTCGTGTGTGACGAACACTTCGCCGTGCTGATAGGGGCTCATCGTGCCGGGATCGACATTAATGTACGGATCAAATTTTTGGATTGTCACCTTTAATCCACGGTTTTTGAGGATTCTTCCGAGCGATGCAGCAGTGATGCCCTTCCCTAAGGAAGAGACGACACCGCCAGTTACAAAGATGTATTTCGTCATGACTCCGATTCCTCTCATTGTTGTCGACGCTACGAAGGGCACCTCTACAAAGTGTGTCATACGCATAAAAATAAGCAAAAAAAGGGGGGGGGTTCGGACAAGGTGTTTTTTGTGAACAGAGGGAGATAGCAGTGCCCCGAAGTCACGATGCTCGTTGTTTTACGGGGCATAGAAAACCGATTGATGCGCACAAAACATTAAATTACAGTGTACCCTTAAAGTTTTCCACTGTCAAACTCGTGCGATGAGCGTCTGCTTGTTTTCCGCTCCACACGCCTCTGTCGCCTGAATAAAAAATGTTTTTTCGATTTCCTAACGTTGGTCTTCCTCTTCCTCTTCTTCCTCGTCCTCCTCGTCGTCTATTTCTACATCGTCTATGTCCATCCCGACATCGGCGAGCGGATCAACTTCTGTTTCTTCTACAAAAGCTTCCTCATCTTCTAAAGGTTCCTCGTCCTCGTCGTCGTCCTCTACGGTACGCTCAAACGGTACGGCTTCTTCTATTTCATCGCTGACATCAAAGAAATCTTCCCCTTCCGCTTCGATGACATCGTAGTTTTCGAGTTCATCTGCAATCACTTCAAACTCTTCTTCCTCTTCTACGAACAAATCCTCGTCATCTAAGTCGTCATCGTCATTGATGATACGCGGCCTCTTGGTATTATTCCCAATGGAATCCTCTGTTTTTTCGACGGGATACCACCGTTTGAGTCCCCATAAATTCGTCCCCACACAGGCGAATCGTCCGTCAATGTTAATCTCGGTATACACCTGTGCGATCACCTGCAACACGTCTTCTTCGCTGAGTTGCTTGTATTGCGCAATTTTTTGCATCAAATCCCGATAGTAGTACGGTGTGTTCGCTGATTTTAGAATCTCAAATGCCAAATCGACCATCGGCATCTCCTGCGCTTGCTCATCTGTCACCCGCAACGTCAGCTCGCTCATCGTATCCTCCCTTTCGTCCTCACATCCGAATCCCCTATTGAAACATCTACACAAAAGGATGACCTTTCCGCTGGGGGATGTGTATTGAAATCCTGATTCGTATCCTTCACGCAACGTTCATCTCTACAAAGTAACAGAAATGATCCAAACGTGCAACCTTTATCACAGGCGTCGCAGTGTCCAAACGTTCTCTTGCAACAAACATACGCTACTACTACTAAGGGGCACCTCTATAAACTACATCATGCGCATAAACATACGCAAAAAACCGCTTGTTTACTGCAAAGTGATTTTTGACAAACCAGTTTATAGATGTGCCCTAAGACTAAACATTGCTTGAATACAGGAATGCTATTGTTTAAAAATTACTGCGCTACCTCGTAAAGGGAAACGCTGTGCACGGATGTTTTTAATCCATGTTTCGTATACAAAGCACGTCGCCTTACATTTTCCATTGTCTTGTGCCCTTTTGCCTTTTTCCTGCCCATCCACATGAAAAACGCCCCCTACACACAGATATCCTCATGCCAAATCCACGAAAAAAGATTTCTTTATTGCTTGTGCAAACTGCGGGGAAAAACTGGATTTTTTGGCGATGTCCGCATCAGACTGCACATACATCACCCCATAAGGAGGGAGGGCTGAACATGTTGCCGTTGTCGCATCCTGCGCAGGAGCATCCGTACCGCATGCGCCACCACGGTGTTGCCCAGTCCTTTCGACAAGCCCGCCCAATCATGCGTCTTGTGCCCGAAGGATTGCGGATGATCGGGGTCGAGCGCATTCGCAATCGAGTGAGCGGGGCATCGGTGTCGATCGGAATTATCGATACAGGCATCGACTTGGAGCATCCAGATTTGCGCCATGTGCTCGCCCCTGGCATTAACTTGATTACGCCACACCGTCCTCCCCAAGACCGTCACGGACACGGCACGCACATCGCAGGCACGATTGCTGCGACAGGGTCCGTCGCCCTCAAAGGCATCGCCCCAAGAGCCGTGGTGTATCCGATCAAAGCATTCGATCAGCTCGGGGGCGCAAACATTGAACATGTCATTCAAGGGATACTGTGGTGCATTGATCGCCGCATTCGCATCATCAACATGAGTTTCGGCATGCAAGAACGGCATAAGGAGTTGCATCAAGCCATTCGTTTGGCGACCAAAGCGGGGATCGTCGTCATTGCCTCCGCCGGAAATGACGGCCTTCGGGATACTGCACAGTACCCTGCCCGTTTTGGACAAACGATCGGGGTCGGTGCCCTGACTCATGATGGCGCACTCGCACGATTTAGCAACATGCACCCCACTGTCAACATCCTTGCCCCCGGTGAAAACATCGTATCGACATGGCCACAGCGACAATATGCCACATTAAGCGGCACGTCGATGGCTACTGCCCATGTCACAGGCGTCGTCGCCTTGTTGCTCGAAAAAAATCCAAAGTTAAGTGTGCGAAAGATCAAGCACATCCTCACGCGCTCTCAAGTCCCCACTGTGCATGCCCTTTGGCAACGACACCGCTTGGGGCGCATCGATGCGGTTCGCGCACTGCAACTGTTGCCCTAATACGAAACACATCGTGAACCTATACACACAGCGGGCCCCCTTTTGCGAAAAAGCAAACAGATTTTATCCGTTCATTTGTTTGTATTCATTAAAAGGCAGTTTCGCATAACGCACCGATATTGGTTCCTACATCACTTCGGGCGCTTCTACCCCTACAAGGTCTAAGACGTTGCGAAACGTGTGCCTTAGTGCCGCATACAGCGCAAGCTTTGCCCACGTATGCGGTTCATCGTCCGTAAGCACACGTTCTGCCTTGTAGTAGCGATGAAACACCATTGCCAATTCGTATGCGTACCGTATGATGCGATGTGGCGCCAGCTGTGCGGCAGCTTCTTGGATGAGTGCCGGAAATTCTCCCATCATCCGTAACAATTCGAATTCCTCGTCGCGCTGCAACAAAGACAACTCGACGGTGTCCCATGCGGGAAGCTGCGCCCAGCGGGCATCCGCTTGCCTAAAAATACTACAAATGCGTGCGTGTGCATACTGCACGTAGTACACCGGATTGTCGCTAGACGTAGAAATCGCCAAATCCATGTCAAAATCCAAATGCGAATCCGTACTGCGCATGGCAAAAAAATACCGCGCTGCATCGACCCCGACTTCTTGCAATAAGTCTGCGAGCGTAATCGCCTTGCCTGTCCGTTTGGACATTTTTACTTTTTCGCCACCTTGATACAAACTCACCATTTGTACGATGAGCACGGTCAGCTTTGAGGCATCTTCCCCAAGCGCTTGTAAGGCGGCTTTCACCCGTGCAACGTATCCGTGGTGATCTGCCCCCCAAATGTTAATCATCCGCGCATATCCACGACGATATTTGTTCAAATGATAGGCGATGTCTGGAAGTAAATATGTATATGTTCCGTCGTTTTTGATGAGCACACGGTCTTTGTCATCCCCAAATGTCGTCGTACGCAACCACAGTGCCCCTTCGTGTTCATACACATGCGCACTGCTCCGCAGTTGGGCTAACGCAGCGGCTACACCGCCTTCTTCGTACAATGACGTTTCACTCGTCCACCGCTCAAACAAAACGCGAAATTCCGCTAAATCTCTGCGAATTTTGTTCAATTGGCACTCCAACGCATAGGTGCGAAAAAACGTTTCACGAGACTCCGGCGTTTGTGCGAGCCACGTCGCACCATACTGTTGTGCCAACGCATTGCCGTACGCCACCAAGTCTTCTCCATGATACCCATCTTCTGGCAGGGCAACGTCCTGTCCTAACGCCTGACGATACCTTGCTTCGAGCGATGTCACGAGATTCGCCACTTGATTGCCTGCATCGTTAATGTAGTATTCCCTGGTGACATCATAGCCCGCATACGCCAACAAACGACACAACGCATCGCCCACCGCGGCGCCCCGCGCATGCCCGAGATGCAAACTCCCTGTTGGATTGGCACTGACAAACTCTACGAGATAGCGTGGGGGCGACGCCAACTGCCCTTTTCCGTAGTGCTCTCCACGGGAAATCACTTCGTGTACGATCCGATACAACACAGATTTATCCATATAAAAGTTGATAAATCCAGGACCGGCGATCGCAATGCGTTCGATGCCCGTTGCCTGCGTATCCAACAATGCCACGATCTGTTCGGCGATCGCACGAGGCGACGCATTGCGGAGGCGTGCAAGTTGCATTGCAACGTTCGTAGACAAATCGCCGTGTTGTTTTTCGCGTGGCACTTCTAACGCAATCGTCACTTCTTCGGCCATGTTCATCTGTTGCAACACACGTCGTAACGCATCGCTCACCTGTTGCTGTTGTTGTTGCAATGTACTCATGACGTTCCCTGCTTCTGCTGTTCGTCGGTAGGCGATGCGACCAACGACGCCACAAAACGAGGCAAGACGAATGCCGCATGGTGTAAAGCAGGGGTGTAATATTTTGTTTGTGCCAAATGTGGCATGTCGCTCAGGGCAACTTTTTGCGGGTCATAACACTTGCTCCCCATCGTAAACGTCCACATGCCACTCGGATATGTCGGGATATTCGCGGTATACAGGCGCATAATCGGGAAAATCTCCGCTACATCGTGCGTCACCGTGCGAATGAGTGACGGTTTGAACCATGGATTGTCGGTTTGGGCAACGAACAGCCCATCTGGACGCAATGCTTCATAAATGCCTTGATAAAATCCGCGGGTAAAAAGCTCCACCGCTGGACCCACGGGTTCCGTAGAATCGACCATGATGACATCGTATGTCGCTTTTTGTTCTGCAATGTGCATGTACCCGTCTCCGACGACGATTTCAACGCGCGGGTCGTCCAATGCACCGGCAATCTCCGGCAAATGCGTGCGTGCGTGCCGCATGACCGCCTCGTCGATCTCGACCAAAACAACGCGCCGCACACTCGGATGACGCAATACTTCCCGCACGACCCCGCCATCGCCCCCGCCGACGACAAGGACCTCACGGGGATTTGGGTGCGTCATCAACGCAGGATGCGCCACCATCTCATGATACACGAACTCATCGCGCGTGGTCGTCATGACCATCCCATCCAACACGAGCATTTTTCCCCATTCGACCGTATCTAACACGGCGAGCTGTTGGTACGCGGTTTGCTCTGTGACGTGCGTTTGGACAATCTGCATCTGAATCGCATGGTGAGGTGTCTGGTTTTCTGTATACCATAGTTCCATGGTTATCCTCCCCCTCCTTAAGTACAGTGATCTTCAAAAATCATTATAAAACAACGTCACGGGAATGCAACTTTATCCCCGATACGACAACCGCCTGCGTTGTCGTGGTTATTTTTGGTAGTTCCCTGTGGAAGGTATAAAGTAGCGCACCGTTTCGAATAATAAAAGGCGCTCGAACACCCACAAGGAAATAGAGCAAAAATGACAAAAAAAGAAGGCGAATTCATGGTCAGCCGTTTTCGTCGTATAAAAAATCGGATGCGCCGCATACTGCTCATGATGGCAAAACTCGGCGTCGGCGCAGTGCTCTGCATGGGTGCGACGGTGGTAGGGATTTGGGTATATTGTCGCACACAACCCCTCCCCCCCATCCCAATGGAGCAATCGAGCGTGTTGTATGACATTCGCGGGGATGTGATCGAAACGTCTTTTCGTCTCGAAAATCGGCGCGTCATCTCCCTAGAACAGGTTGCACCGTCTTTTAAGGAAGCCTTGTTGTCTATTGAGGACCAACGGTTTTATCGCCATCTTGGGATCGATGTACTCGGTCTTGTGCGCGCCATATGGGTCAACCTCACACAAGGAGAGATCAAACAAGGGGCGAGCACATTGACGCAACAATTGGCACGAAACGCCTATTTGAGTCACGAACGATCCCTGCGTCGAAAACTTAAAGAATCGCTCTATGCCTTACAGCTCGAAGCACACTATACGAAAGATGAAATCGTGACATTGTACATGAACAAAGTGTACTTTGGCTACGGCGCATATGGTGTGGAAGCCGCTTCCGCACTGTATTTTGGGAAGTCTGCACGGTCATTGACGCTCGCAGAAAGCGCACTTTTGGCTGGGGTCGTGCGCAGTTGGAAATATTATTCGCCGTACGAAAACCCCTCCCGTTGTCGCACCAGACAACAGCTTATTTTGGATACAATGAAAAAACAAGGACGCATTACGCACGCCCAATGGACAACCGCACGCCAACACATGCCGACACTCCTCCCCTCACCGACGACGCATCAAGCCTCGCGGGCACCGTACTTTGGGGATTATGTCCGTGAACTGGCTATAAAACAGCTGGGCATCGATGCGACGTTATATGATACGGGTGGACTCGCGATCTACACGACGCTCGACCTCCGTACGCAACGCATTGCCGAAGAAGCAATTTCTGCACACCTGCAGCCTTTTGCATCGCTGCAAGGGGCGTTGATCGCCCTTGATCCACGAAACGGGCACATTCGGGCGATGGTCGGCGGGCGCAACTATGCAGAAAATCAATACAATCGTACGTTGGCGACGAGTCGTCAACCAGGGTCGGCCTTTAAGCCGATCGTCTATTTAACGGCCCTTTCTCAACCACGTTTTGTTCCGACGACTACTTTTCGCAGTGAACCAACTGTATTTACGTACGACAACGGTCGCCACACGTATGCTCCACGAAACTATGCGAACAAATATCATTACGGTCTGATTGATATGCGCCAAGCCATTGCGCGTTCCGACAACATCTATGCGGTACATACCCTGATGGAAATCGGCACCTCCGCAGTCATAAAAACCGCACGCCAGCTCGGCATCCAAGCCCCTCTCACGAGTCTCCCGTCTCTCGCACTCGGTTCCTCGCCAATCAGCCCCTTCGAGATGGTGTCTGCATACGCCACCATTGCCAATCACGGCATGCGTACGAAACCTCAAGCCATTTTGCGCATTGTCGATGCCCAAGGAAACACGCAATACACACCAACTCCATCGCTGAACATCCCGATGGTCGATGAGCGGGCAGCCTACGTCCTCACCAACATGCTCCAAAGCGTATTCGCCCAAGGGGGGACGGCATGGCGCGTGACCGCGATGATCAAACGTCCCGTCGCTGGAAAAACAGGCACGACAAACCGTGATGCTTGGATGGTCGGATATACACCAGAGCTGGCGACTGCGGTGTGGGTCGGATATGATCAAGGACGATTGCTCGGGACACTCGAAGCACATACGGCTTTGCCTATTTTTGCGACATTCACGGAACGGGTTCTGCAAGCCGTCCCGCCCAAACCATTCGTCGCCCCCCAAGGGGTTGTTTCCGTGTATATTGACGAACAAACCGGCCTGCTCGGGACGGGCGACTGCCCCCAACAACGGCTTGAGACGTTCATCGTGCATACTGCGCCAACCGCATTTTGTACGACGAAAAACGCCCCATCCAAATTACCACTCCCCATTCCACCCCAAAAAGCCCAAGAAGAACATAAAAAAATGTGGTGGAGCGACGTGTTGCGCTGGTGGCGCGATGATGATCCCGACCCCTCCCACTGACGTTTTGCGGAGGGTCTCTGGTGTCCCGTGCCGTGCGCTCCTCCTCCAAATCACATATCGAAACCCTATACACAGCGGGCTGCTTTTTGAAGAAAAGCAAAAGGAAGTCCGCTGTTCGGATGATTTCCATAAGGGAATCTTACTTACGTCTCACCTGCCAACGCTTGCTTGAACGTTTCGTTTGCATGTTCCCACAGCTCACGGTTGTGTTGGATCAGACAAGTGCGCAACAGTAAGCGTTCGGCAGGTGAGAGAGGCTCTACCAAAACTCGCCGTTTCATCGCATAGTCCATGCGGTTGACATGGTCGGCAAGCACTTTCCATCCGCGTCGCGCCTCCGCATCGATGGTCATTTCGCATGCGGCAACACCTGCATACGCCGGTTTATCAGGAATTGTCTTATCCACGGCAACCCACACGATCCAACAGCGCCTCCCCTGAGGCACCGACTGTACGTCCGCTGAAAATTTAATCCCTTTTTCTACTTTGCTTTTAGCATGCAACGCCCCGAGATCGACGTATGCTTCCTCGCCATCAATGATCACCGCAGAGACGCTGTTGAGGTCGATCGCCCCCGCACCAAATCCGCGATGTTCTTTGTTGCTGACGACATTGAGTGCTTGCGTACGACGTGTTGACTTTTCTTGTTCCGTCATGACTTCCACTCTCTCTTCCTCTCATGATAACTCTCTAGAAAACGTTGCCAACCCGTTGGAGAGACCCGCCTCCCAAAAAGAAAGCACCTCTTTGTCACGTGCGCAATGCTCGCCACACACCCCATACCAAACCCATTTCAGCAACGCTTGCCACGAAACGCGCAAAAATGACCGACAACCGCACTCCTCACATATACAGGTAAGCTGTTTTCTGATATAGTTTCATTATAATGTTTTTTTTTACATATGACGAGCACACCCCACAGATTTCAGCAAAGTAGGTGTTACCTTGCTCTTGAGCAACCCTTTCATCGTGAAAATATTGCTTTCTTTCTTGGAAAATTTCGCATTTTCCATTTTTGCTTTTTCTATATTCCGCATTCCGATCCGCTACCAAATTGGGCGACTCCTTGCGTTTATACTCATTCTAGTGACGACCAATCTTTTGTGGCGGTTCGTGTCCCCTAATAACAATGAGTTTTTTATCCTCGTATTTACGGTTGTTGCGATCCTTGCTTTGGCATTTTTGTTCGAAGTGCCGATCTTGTATGCGATTTTGATCGTATGTTGTGCCCAAGTTGCAGTGCTTAGCATTCAATCCCTCATCAGCATTTCTGTCGTTTTTTTTAATTTGTTTACGATGGATGAATTGCGGTATTCTGATCCGATTCGGAATGGTTTCTTGTTTGCGAGCGCCCTTGTTGTTTTTTTGGTCTCGTTGCTTCTCCAATGGAAACGTGTCGGGTTCATGCTGAAGACAAATCGTTTTCAACTCGAAAATCGCAGCATTACCGCCAGAGATATTTATCTCGGATTCGTTTTTGTCGCCTCTATTACACTCGTACAGGGCGTGATGTTCGTTTTTATGACGACCGGATCCAACTATAAACCTTTTTTCGTCATATTCTTGCTGTTGGGTGCTGCCGCGACGGCAGGTTATTATTTTATTTACCGGTACAACATTCAGGAAATCGACGGGCGCCGCCCATTCCGAAGGAGGAAATAACCGATGGTACGCACACTTTCACTGCGCATTTCCAAGTTCATTCACGCACACAATCCCCAGTCTAGCTCGGTAGAGGTGTTGCAGTATGCCGTATCTATTTTTTTGAACTCTGTCTTGGTAGTCGCTTTCGTACTGGGCATTGCTTTGGCGACTGGGCACCTTGGAGAAGCATTGACCGTATTTGGGGCGTTTGCGGTGTTGCGCTATTTTAGCGGGGGGTTACACCTGCAATCTTCCACTTTTTGTAACGTCCTTTCTGCCTTGACGTTCGTCGGCTTGACGCACATGCCCGCTTTTCCCGTCCCTCTCACCGTGGCATGCACAGCGCTTGCCCTGTTCAACGTCGCTTTGCATGCACCCCGGAGTGCAGCCAAAAACAACTTTGCCGAAAAAAAGTACAAAATGCACCTCAAAGTGTGCGCAATGGCGATTGTGGCATCGAATTTTTATTTGTTGTCCTCTCTCGTTGCGTTGACGTTTTTTATCCAAAGCGCCATGATGACGAATACGTTGTACAAAATTTCACGTTGGTTGGATCCACATGAAAAATTCGTGACACGCTGACCGCCTTGTATTTTGTTGCTTCGTTGTACTAATACTAATTCCAAACTAAAAAATTCATAAAATTCCAGTCTCTCCCTGTAATACTTTTGATCGTGTATCCCGCCGGTAACCGATTTCTTTGCCAACATTTCCACATCATCGGCGTTATATCCTGTCAACGTGACGATTTCTTTGTTTCTCTTTCCCTCGCCACGATATGCGACTACTTCTCACCGTTTGTATGCATTCACATTTTTCTTCGTTTTTGCATTTCTTTTCTCAGCGCTATCGCATATTCTTTGTATCACACGCACGTTATTGTGTCGATACATTTGTTTGGAATTAGTATAAACACTGATTAAAAACATCCGTACCAAGAGGCCCATTTTACAAGAAATCATTGTGCTTTTTAACCAATAGATTCCTGTATTCAATCCGTGTTTAGTATTCGCATTCATTGCGCACATGGTGCGCACCGCAATATTAGCTGCATTTTTTTGCTAATTTTAGCGATAAACCACTTGATTTTCAGGGATTTCCAACTTTGGCGCCCCTAGTATGAATGTGTGGTTTTTTGTTAAAGATTCTCTTTTGTGTTATTTTTACAAAAAAATGTGTTTCTGCACTAGCATATCCCTTTGGCGCATATTATAATAGCACTAGGTCACTATACGTTACGGCATTCATGCTTAGGTTGTATTACTTTTCTCAACTTCAAGTACTTGCCTAACGGGTTGCACTTTCTTTATTTCAATTTTTGTTGATCGCGCGTATACAAGACTGTAACGTATCGTTATGTCTTCTATTGCGTATGATCATACATATCCTGAGGCAGAGGGGAGGTACTACATCATGAAAATCAGGAGCATTGCTGCGAAGTACGCGAACGTCTTCTTCACCTCTTTTGCCCTCTTGGTCGCGACGACTGGGTGCAATTGGCTGTTCAACCGTCCTGAAATCCCACAAGACTTGGTGCGGAAATAGGCATCTCGTCCACTAGACCGAACAGGATTAAGGGTTACACCTGTATCCTGTTCGGTCTTTTTTTGTTCGCTTTCGTTTTTGATCCCCAAGCGCCCCCTCCTCCCTTTGATTCCCAATCCACTCACAGGGAGAAATACCCCCCGTATGCCATTCTGCCTTCTTTTGCATCGTGTATGCACCCAGTAAAAAAATTTGGTGAACCCGCATGAAAACGCTTGTGTTTTTATGCGGACTCCATTATAATAGACAGCACAACCATTTGTAATCGCTTACATGCGCAATTAGATCTTTTCATTCATCATATTGAAAGCGGTTACATATATTGATTTCAGCGGCTTGTGAAGGTTTTGCACGTCTCTTGTGTTTTTTGTTCATCGTTGTGCGTAGCCTCTAGCTATCCCCCGTTCTTTTCTCTACTTTCTTTTTCTTTTCCCCCTATTCCATTCCCCATAAGGAGGGCCTAAAATGAAAGCGCTTACTAACATCAAAGCGGTTCGTGCTTTTGCTTGTTTACTGGTCGTATCCGTCCTGACGACGACGATCGCCTCGCCCCTTCACCTTGTATTCGCCGCCCCTACTCAACAGAAAAATCCCCCGAAAACCTTTCCTTTTGACAAGAAGTATGAAAACAGTGTGCTGAAGCTGATGAGGGATTTTATTTTCGATTCCTTGGTGCTCCCGAAGTTGAATGGCGCAGGATGTGCGTTCGAGAATGTAGTGGAGTTTGGGACGAATCCAAAGTGTTTTCCAGAAAGCACGGCGGACGCCAAAAAGAAACTAACCCTTGCGACCATCCAAAAAAACTTGTTTCATGAGGTTTACATGGGTACAACTGGCAAATGTGGTGCGCACCGCGATGGGCCAAAGGGCATTTACACGATCGAACAGTGCATCGGTTACCCTTGGGGAGTAAAAAAGTGTACTGTTATGGATGGGAACATTTCTGCGCTTGGAATCACTATCCCGCAATACTGCGCAAAAAAATCAGTTTCTACAGCGACTTCAGGTGCATCGAAAAAACCCGTTAATGGAATCGTCGACAATCTCGTCAATAATGTCAAAAACGCCACTTCTGGTGGCAAATCGAACAAGGCAACACAACATGAAATCAGAACATACCTCACCCAAGTGCTTAACAGCAAACAAATCTACAAAGGTTCATGCAAAGCGACCACGCTGGCACAGTTCACGACCCTCCCATATTGTAACCCCTCTGCACTAATGAACCCCGACAACTACAGGGTAATGAAGGAAGTATGGCGAACCTTGTACATCGCTGCGTTTTATGCCAGTGGCGGGCGTTACGGGATAAGTCCTCAAAACATCGTCGGAAGAGAGGGGACGTTATTCGAACTTGGTATTATTCCAAATTACAATGGCGATGCGAATAATTTGGTCGATAGTACGAAGCTCTTTGGAGTTATTCCTATTCCTAAAACGACAACCGCACAAGAAACAAAAATAACTATCGGTCTAATGAATACTGTTTTGGCTTGTCTCGCTGCTCTTTTTCCCATCGTTGGCTGTATCTTAAAGCTCCCTGATGAGTGGGCTCGCGGAATGCTTCAAATCTTTGTGAACAAAGATGTTCTTTCTTCGGATTCGGACTGGAAATTGATGTACCGTGATGTGAGCATCGGCGAACTCGGTATCGATTTGGTGGCCAATACTCTTTTGGTGTACGTTTTGCAAGGAACGATTAACAACTTCATCACATTGTCCCATGCGGTCCATGCGTTCGCCAAAACAAGAAGTTTTGATCTTAAAGCGTCAAAGGCATTGTTGGCCGGCAAGTTAATCGCTATGGACACTACCATAAAAATCTCTCGTATTGGTCCGTTTGTTGTTGCTGCGCTTACCGCATGCAAGATAGTGAAACAATGTGATCAACCGTTCATATTCGCGACCGATCCGCTGGTTGACGATACTAAAAAATCAATCTTGATTGCAGGACCTGTAGCCATTGTCTTTTGTTTGAATAAAACGCTTGATCTGGCGTGCGTTAAAAAAATTATACCTACTATTATCTTTGAATTCACGTCAGGACATTTTTTGTTCCGCCCAGACGGTGCTGTAATTCGTCCCCCTGGTCCAAATCATACAAACACACGTTTGGGCTTAAGTACCATGAGCGCCTATGGGGGAGTTAAATTTCTTGAAGGCGTTTTCAAAGCCCTGAGTGAACTTTCTGAAAAAATAAAACTTCTTGATATCAATAAACTAGCTGGACCTTTTAAAGGGTTGGGCGAAACAATAAAGCGTAAGTGGCACTGGGCTGTTAGTGGATTATTCATCATGGCTCAATTTCACACCCTACAAAACGATCTCCGTGCCTATAATGCGTTTACACAAAACTCAAATTGCATCAATAGCCCCTCCTGTTCCTTTGACGCCTTAAAAACAGCAGTCACGATATCGAACCATCCGATCCCTAAAGCTTGGAATTCCGCTGTTTCGGTCATAAATAACATTCGTATTTCCAATGTTGCTGTCATTTCAGGAAACACCTTGACGTTTCCTGCTGACACAGACTTGAAACTCGTCGGTAGTCTTTTTAGCAAGATAGACCGTGACAAGAATACGATTTGTAAAACCTATCAACCCAGAAAAAACCTCGATGCTGCATTCAAGGAATACCTCCCCACTGCTTGTAAAAGTGCCAGTATTATTTGATCCCTCTCTACGTGTTTACACGAGTTGCACACAAAAAAACGAGATGCATGCATCTCGTTTTTTTGTTCATCCCACGGTATCCCACAGCGTCGCTTCGTTGGCGTAGGTGTGCATCAACTGTACGTTTTCTGAATGAATGCCGTTTTCTTGTAATATCGTCTGGACTGTAAGCATGGCAAGCGTTTGCATATTGTGTTCTTGGCTCAGATGAGCGAGATACACTCTTTTTGTGTGCGCTGCCAGCAACGAAAGGAGTGCTTCGCCTGCTGCCTCATTCGAGAGATGCCCTTGATCTCCCAGAATGCGACGTTTTACGTTCCACGGATAGCGTCCTGCCCGCAGCATCCCGATATCATGGTTTGACTCTATGACCAGCACGTCTGCTTGCGCCGCTTTTTGTCGCACTGCGGGACTCATATACCCCATGTCGGTCGCAATGCATAGTTTTTTATCGTATGCATGAAAATTATAGGCGACGGGTTCCGCTGCATCGTGGGAGATCGGGAACGACTCGACACTTATTTCACCGAGTTGTATCGTTTCACCGGTATGGAGAACGTGTTTTATGTCGTCTCGTACTTCTCCGATCAACGGTTCTACTGCGCGCCACGTATTCGCATTGGCGTATATCGGTGTCCCATATTTGCGCACGAACGCCCCCAATCCACGGACATGGTCGGTATGTTCGTGTGTAATAAAAATGTGGCTGATTTGTTCGGGACGTTTGTCCCGTGCAATCATCCACTGTTCGAGTTTTCGCACACTTAGTCCAGCATCGAGCAATATACAGTGTGTCCCGCACGCAATGAGCGCCGCGTTTCCTGTCGAACCACTCGCCAAAATCGTAAACCGTAACGCACTTTGATTTTCCACGTGTTGCGCCCCTCATCCGTTGACCAAATGTAACCCTCGTGTAGACGACTTGCGCCGCGCACTGTACCTTGGGCGTCGCCTTGTCCCACCACTGTGTTCTGAGTCCCTTGTGTACTAATACTAAACACGGATTAAAAACGTCCATACGAAGGGCACTATTTCACAAGAAATCACTGCGCTTTTTAGCCAATCGGATCCCTGTATTCAATCCGTGTTTAGTATAAACACCGATTAAAAACATCTATTGCAGGTCGTTTCCTTGTTAGCGAGAAAGCAAAGGAGTGTTTACCCATTCGGTTGTCCGTATTCAACCCGTGTTTCGTATGGGTATCTTGTTGCCTATGTACTCGCTTCTGCGTTGCACAAACCGTGTTTGTATTTCTCCCCTCACCCGCACAGACGAACCCCCTTTTGATTTCTCGCAAACCGTAGTCCGCTGTGCATAGGTTTTCCATAAGACACTTCGTACTCCGTTCAAACTTCTCAAAAAATGTGCTATTTCTGCCCCAAACGCTTCCATTGTCCGCTTATTTTCGTAAGTAACTCATGGGGTTGCGCACGGTTCCTTGGGAAATGACCTCAAAATGCAAGTGAACCCCTGTCGAGTGCCCTGTGCTTCCCATTACCCCAATCCGCTCGCCTTTTTCGACGACACTTCCTTCAGACACTGCGATTTTACGCAAATGTGCGTACAACGTTTCGTACCCATTTTGGTGGTCAATGACAACGGTATTGCCATAGTCGTCTTTCCAGCCTGCAAACGTCACTTTGCCTCCATCCGCAGCGCGAATCGCACGGTTTTCCGAAACGATGTCGATGCCTTTGTGCTGTCTTCCCCAGCGACGACCAAACCCACTGGAAATGCTCCCGCCCGACACAGGCCAGCTAAACTTTCCACTGCCTTCTCCTCTCACCTTCCGCGTGCCTCGCTTAATAATCGCAGGGATGGCTTCTTCTATGACTTCTTCGGAGACGACTTGTTCATCGAACAACAGACCATTTACTTTTTTGAGTCGATACGTGACTTTCATGACCCCGTCTTTTCCTTGGCGCACTGTACGTGTCGCCCCTTGCTTTAACGTGCTATCCTCTTCATAAATCATCTCGTGTTTTAATTCGATCGTCTCCGTCACTTCTGTCACCGATGCGATCGACACGAGCGGTTTGCGGTGCGTCAGATCCAGCACCTCATCCACACGAATAAAATCCCGTTCTACGAGGTCTTTCATGTCGGCGTTGTTCTCGTAGATCAATTGCAAGGGAACGTCTTGTTCGCGCGCAATATCGAGTAGCGTATCTCCCTCTTGGACGACGTATTTGACGGTTGTCCCTTCGCCTTGGGCAATTCGTGCGACCACGTCTTCTTCCGCCATCACGACCTCTGGTGATGCTTTCCGTTGGCGCAACTCTACCTCATCTGCCAAGCGCACTTCCAGTACTTTTGCGTTCCCACGAGACAGCACACTGTCCTCTTGTTCTGCTGGTTTTGCGCCTAATAAAGTGACGTTGTTTCGCTTGGTTTTCCCAGCGATTTCTTCGGATTTCAGGCGCGAGAGAATGCGATTGGCCACTTCGGCATTTTGGACGATCCCGAGTAATTTTCCATTGACAAGAATTTCAACTTTGTAGTCTTCTGCTTGGAATCGTGCTTTTAATGTGCGGAGGGTTTGGTCACTTTCCACGGGTGTGCTATCAAATGCTGTTGTCGGGACCAAACGCACGTCTTCTTGCACCAAATCCCATGTCACTTCAGGATGCATTGTAAGAAGGTGTGCCTTGGCTTGCTCGATCGTGACAGAAACAGCATGTGGCGACTGAACGACCCCTATGCGCTCATCACCATAGTATACGATGTACGCTTTTTGCGTGTGCTCATCAACAACAGGCTCATCCATCTGCACCGTTGTCATGACAAGTCCGAATACAATGCCTACGGACAGTGTGTAGCGGACATATTGCCAAAATCGTCGCCGTGTGGGTGCCTTACTGGCATGCAAATATACATCCCGTTGTAACGCCCAGCGACTCGTGTGATACCGCAATCTCCATTCTTGGATTGTCGCAGACCACCTCTGTGTCCACCGCTCCGTGGGGAGCCTTCTCATGAATCGTTTCATGACGAGCCCCCTTATTTATGATATTTTTTGAATTCTGCTATACTTTACCATACGATGCCTCCTTTTGGCAACCCCATGTCTACACTCACACTAAACACTGATTAAAAACGTCCATACCAAGGGTCCCATTTCACAATAAATCACTACGTTTTTTAACCGATAGGATACCTGAATTCAATCAATGTTTAGTATTAGTATCACTCTGCACGTGGGACTACTTTTAGCAAAATACGGATGACTCGCTCGTACTCTGCTGGCGTCAGCACTTGGGTCAGTGCCTGACTGAGGTCAGTCAATTCTGTCCACGTCAATCCGCCTTCAAACGATTGTGAAAACCGTAACGCTTGATCCATGGGGATGCGTCCTAGCAACAATTGAACCATCTGCTCTTGGTCCGCAGGGGTCAGCTGGCTTCGCATCGCACTAATTTGTGCTTCCGAAAAAAGTGGCTCTCCCCCCTCAGTAGACGGCGCCATTGCAGGAATATCTCCTCCCTCAGGCGTGCCTGCCGAAGGGGTGTTTTCCGTGTTCGGTGTTGCAACGGATGGGGCAACAGCACGCTTTGATAAATCCAACGTCTGAGGCAACTGGCGTACCCCGTCCCAAACTTCACGCCACGTCAATGCTGTTGTCGTCGCTGTATTTTGGCGAGTCGCCCCGATAATTTGCTGCATGTACGCCGTGACAATCCCCAAAGTGAGCACCACCGACATGATGACCATCACGAGCATTTCCGCTACTTTTTTACTCCATGACTTTATCCAGCGCATCTCTTCATGCCCCCCGACTGTTTTGCCAACATCCCCCATTATGTGCGCAAAGGGGCTTATTCATACCACTACTACTAAACACTGATTAAAAACGTCCATACCAAGAGCCCTATTTCACAAGAAATCACTGTGCTTTTTAACCAATGGGATTCCTGAATTCAATCAGTGTTTATACTAATTCCAAAATAAAACATCGATAAAATTCCAGTCTCACCCTGTAATACTTTTGATCGTGTATCCCGCCGGTAACCGATTTCTTTGCCAACATTTCCACATCATCGGCGTTATATCCTGTCAACGTGACGATTTCTTTGTTCTTTTTTTCTTATGAAACGATATGCGACTACTTCTAACCGTTTGTATGCATTCACATTTTTCTTCGTTTTTACATTTCTTTTCTCAGCGCTATCGCATATTCTTTGTATCACACGCACGTTATTTTGTCTATATATTTGTTTGAAATTAGTCTTAGTATACGAATACAAAATACGGTTCGAATACAGCAAACCTTTTGGTTAAAAATCCCTTTGTTTTCTCGTAAAAGGGGAGACCATGAATAGATGTTTTTAATCTGTGTTTCTTCTTCGTACACTGAAAATCCGGATTCTATCCCCTTCCCTCTATCGGTTAAGACGCCTTTTTCTTCGTAAAAGACGGCACTCTATATCTATATTTTCAATTCGAATTCATAAAAAACACCCCCCATGCAACAAATGCGTTGCGGTAGGAGGGTGTTTCCTGTTCTTTTTTGTCTTGCATGATACGAAACACGGTTTGAACATAGATATCGTATTGGTTGAAAATTACTGTGCTTTCTCGTAGTGGATGGAGCCCTCTAGGGCACCTCTATACACCACATTGTAAAAAATCACTTTGCCGTAAAAAACGATTTTTTGCGCACGTTTATGCGTGTGATGGGTTTTATAGGGGTGCCCTTTGCATCGTCGTTTTTAATCCGTGTTTCCTATGAGATCACGTTTCGTATATGGGTTGCACTAAATTGGTTTGTTCTCGATTGCGTCCGACGGAGAAGATGGCGATAGGGATTTGGGACAGCTCTGCAATGCGCGCGACGTACTGTTTTGCTGCTGGGGGCAACGCTTCGAGCGTGCGTACGTGCGTAATGTCTTCTTCCCACCCCGGCAATGTTTCGTACATGGGGGTACACTGTGCCAATACGGTCAAATCCGCTGGATACTGCTCAATTTTTTGTCCGTTATACACATAGTGTGTACAAATGTTGACGTGTTTGAGTCCTGACAGCACATCCAACGAGTTT
Source organism: Paenibacillus sp. (assembly GCA_032117095.1). Taxonomy (GTDB): domain Bacteria; phylum Bacillota; class Bacilli; order Paenibacillales; family YIM-B00363; genus REEB470. The sequence continues at coordinate 28,364 of JAULZZ010000035.1, read as the reverse complement.
AGCGACAACCCTGTAATCCCGCTCACCCGTCGAGAATGCCGTACAACAACCGTATCAAACCAGCCAATGCGCCGAGGGCGTCCCGTCACCGTCCCGTATTCGTGGCCACGTTCGCGAATCGTATGCCCGATGTCATCGTGCATTTCCGTTGGAAAAGGCCCATCGCCGACACGGGTCGTATATGCTTTTGCCACCCCAATGACGTGGTCGATTTTCGTTGGTCCTACGCCCACGCCCGTACAAACCCCCCCTGCCGAAGGGTTCGATGACGTGACGAACGGGTACGTTCCATGGTCAACATCGAGCATCACACCTTGCGCACCCTCGAACAACACGTGTTTTTTTGCATCAATCGCCTCATTGAGCACATAAGACGTGTCCGTCACATACGGGCGCAACTGTGTAGCGTATGTACGGTATTGGGTGAGGATGGGTTCCACATCCAGCGCGGGCTTTCCATACAATTTTTCGATCCATGTATTTTTTTCTGCGAGAATCGCCCGCAATTTTGTTTCAAATGTTTTTTCGTTGATTAAATCGCCCATGCGAATCCCTGTTCGTGATGCCTTGTCCACGTAGGCAGGCCCGATCCCCTTGCGTGTCGTCCCAATTTGGTTGGAACCCCGACGCTGTTCCTCCCACTCATCCAATAGCAAGTGATAAGGCATAATGATATGCGCCCGATCGCTTATCTTCAAATTTTCTGTGGAGAACCCTTTTGACTGCACGTACGAAATTTCTTCAAGCAACGCCTGTGGGTTCAATACGAGCCCATTGCCGATAACACACGTTTTTTGGGAATAAAAAATACCCGAGGGGATCAACGTCAATTTGTACTTTTCATTTTGAACCATGATCGTATGCCCTGCATTATTGCCCCCTTGATAACGCGCAATGACATCCGCACGCTCCGCCAAATAATCCGTGATCTTCCCTTTCCCTTCGTCCCCCCACTGGGTTCCTACGACGACGACTGTTGACATGTTTTTCCCCCTTTATGCCTGTGCATGCGCTCATGCCCTTCATGTTCCGTTGTTCAGGGAAATGAGCCCCCTGCGGATGCGTTTTTTTCTAACGATACAAACTTATTATAATTTTTCAGAAACACAAGTTCCACCGTGCCCACGGGTCCATTGCGTTGTTTGGCAATCATCACTTCAATGATATTTTTTTTGTCCGAGTCCGGATTGTAATAATCGTCTCGATATAAAAAAGCAACGACGTCTGCATCCTGCTCGATGGACCCCGACTCGCGAAGGTCGGACATCAGCGGTTTTTTGTCCTGCCGTTGTTCGACCCCCCGACTCAACTGGGATAATGCAATGACGGGCACTTCCAGCTCCCGCGCAATTTGCTTTAATGTACGGGAAATATCCGATACTTCTTGTTGCCGATTTTCTGCATTTCGTCCCCGCCCTGCAATGAGTTGCAAATAATCAATCACAATCATATCGAGCCCTTTTTCCTTTTTTAGGCGACGCGATTTGGCACGAATGTCTGCTACGGTCACGATCGGCGAATCGTCAATGTACACGTGCGCCTCCGACAACGTCCCAATCGCCAACGTTAATTTTTCCCAGTCTTCCCCTTGCAAATATCCACTGCGCATCCGACTCGCATCGATGTGCGCTTCTGCACAGATCATCCGCTGTACGAGCTGTCCCGCAGACATTTCCAGGGAAAAGACGGCCACGATTTCTTTGCCCCGCACCGCTACATTTTGGACAATGTTCAGCGCAAACGCCGTTTTTCCCACAGAAGGCCGCGCCGCAATGATAATCAGATCGTTTCTTTGGAAGCCCGCTGTCATCTCATCGAGATCGGGGAACCCCGAGCAGATGCCGGTCGTTGCGCCCTTCCGTTGATATAACGTCTCGACGCGGTCAAATACGTCCATCAACACTTCGCGAATCGGAACGAACCCTTCCCGACTCGTCTGCCCTGAAATTTCGAGAATGCGTCGCTCTGCATCGTCCAATATCGTCCGTAAATCTTCGCCACTCGTGTACCCACGAGACACGATCTCTGTTGCGGTGCGAATCAATTTCCGTAAAATCGCTTTTTCTTCGACGATGCGTGCGTAATACGTCACGTTGGCCGCCGTCGGTACCGCTCCTGCAAGTTCGGTTAAATACGCAATTCCCCCAACATGTTCCAAATGTTGTTTTGCCTGCAAATGGGTCGCCATCGTCACAATGTCTATCGGTTGTTGGCTGCCCGATAACGCAATCATACTCTCATAAATATGACGATGTGCTTCCCGATAATAGTCTTCGGGGCGCAACCATTCCATCACAGAAATTAAGGCGGTCGGCTCCATGAGAATGGCCCCTAAAACTGCTTGTTCTGCTTCTACATGCTGCGGGGGAACGCGTTCAAACATCGCCTCTGAAATCATGGATTTGGTCCTTGGGCGACGACGTGCACCGTTAAGTTCGCTGTCACGGTTGGAAACACCTTAATGCGTACGCATGTTTGCCCAATCGTCCGAATGGGTGGGTCGAGCACAATGTCGCGTTTGTCGATCGAAATGTTGATTTTTTCGAGTTCCTCGGCAAGTTGTTTGTTCGTGATCGCACCGAATAACCGCCCTTTTTCGCCTGCTTTCGCCGTGATCGTAATCACCAGTTGTTCCAGCTTGGCAGCCAGCTGTTGCGCTTCAACCAATTGTTGCTCTTTTCTTCGTTGTTGTGCTTGTTTTTGATTTTCCATCGTTTTTACAATGCCGAATGCCGCTTGCTGCGCTTTTTTTTGCGGGAACAAATAATTCGTTGCATACCCATCGGGCACTTCTTTCGTATCGCCCTTTTTTCCGATCCCTTTCACATCTTGAAGCAAAATGACTTTCACCTATGGGGCCTCCTCTCGTTTTTCATAGTAGTGTATATGGGCAAGCACCCGCTGCAACACGTCTTGGAGCGTGCCTTCGCATTGCACCGCGGCATTGGTGAGGTGCCCTCCCCCCCCCATTTGTTCCATCATCAGTTGTACATTTACCTCTCCTAGGGAACGTGCACTGACGTGGATCAGCCCATCTGTCCGTTCACTGACGACAAACGAGGCGACAATGCCACGCATTGCCAACAACGTGTCGGCGACTTGGGCGATCATCAATTGTGAATACCGTACGCCGGGATTCGATGCCGTCACCGCATACCGTTCACACACGAGTTGCGTATTTCGTATCATATCCGCTTTGAGCAAATAATCCGCCAGCTGATCTTTGAGCATATGTTGGATGAGTGCCGAATCCGCCCCGTTACGGCGCAAATACGCTGCGGCTTCATACGTCCGCGAACCCGTACGTACGGAAAAACTATTCGTATCCGTCACAATGCCCGCCAACAACGCTGTCGCCTCAATTTTGCCTACGTCCATGTTCTCCGTCATATAGGGCAATAGCTCTGCTACCAATTCACTCGCCGAGGAGGCATAAGGCTCCATATACACCAATGTCGCTTCCCCGATAAAATCTTCCCCACGACGATGGTGGTCAATAATGACCGTGCGCTTGGACAGTTGCAAAAACTTCGGCTCCGCCAACAACGTCGATTTGTGTGTGTCGACGACGACGACGAGCGAGCGCATCGTCATGCGTTCTAATCCCAGCATCGGCGACATAAAGCGTTGACTCATCGTTTTGTCTTGTGCAACGACTTCGAGTAACCGCTCGATCGCCGGATTGCTGCCTTCCAAAATGAGGTGCGCCTCAATGCCCAACGCTTGGGAGGCCCGTAAGATGCCGATCGCTGCGCCGATCGAATCCATGTCTGGTTGCCGATGTCCCATGACAATGACTTGGTCACTTTCGCGAATTAAGTCGCGCAACGCATGGGAAATAACCCGCGCACGTACTTTTGTGCGTTTTTCAACTGCATTGGAGCGTCCCCCATAAAACGTGAGTCGGTCGTGATTTTTCACGGCGACTTGATCGCCCCCTCGGCTGAGGGCAATATCGAGTCCCGTTTGTGCGACGGCTCCGAGTGCGATCAAATCATCATAGCCCGCAGCAATGCCCAAACTAATCGTGATCGGCAGTTTCAGGTGGGCGGTCGCCTCTTTGACTTCGTCCAACACATCAAAACGACTTTTTTCGAGCCGCACGAGATCTTTGTGACTAAGTAAGAACACGTAACGGTCTGAGGCAGTACGGCGGATGTACACATGGTGCTTTGTTGCGTATTCATTGATCACGGTCGTCACTTTTGCCATCGTCATACTTTTCGTTTGGTCATCCATCCCTTGGGTCACTTCATCGATGTTATCAATGACGAGTAGCCCCAATGCAAGTCGGTCGTCCTCATATTTTTGTTGCAGCGTCGCATAATCCGTAATGTCAAATACGAACAGCAACCGATCGTCTGCGCGGTGCAAAAGCCGCAAAATCTTTTCATTGGTGTCGAGACGGTACGTCGTTTCTCGCAGTTTTTGCAACTTCGTCTCTGGGAAAAGCTCGTGGATGAATACCCCTTGCAAGCTGTCTCGCTGGGTGATCTGGGTAAGCCACCGGTTGTGCCACTCAATTTTCCGTTCTTCGTCATAGAGCACGATGCCGATCGGCAGTTCCCCGATCACCTCTGAGGCGGCGCGCTTGACCCGATGCGAAAGCGTCAGGATGTACGCACGCCACGCTTGACGATTTTTCCAATGCACATAATACCCATACCCACTCCACCCCACTGCAAAAAAAGTCGCTGGAATGGCGAATGCCGTTGAAATCCACCACAAACTAGTTGCCACCCCCAGCAACAGCAACGCATTGCCGGCCATAACCACATGCGTCGAAAATGACGACACGGCTTTTTGCATTGGTTTTCCTCACTTTTTGCTTGATTTTAGCATCCGTTGGCGCAACGGAAAAGCCGTATCCATGATGCCGAGCATACTGTAGAGGGTAACGACAAAGGGTAACGGAATGCACAAGCTACCCACGAACACCATCCACGGCAACCAATGCTGTCGATACCGCATCGCCACAAAAAAAATAAATGCTACGCCTTGAATCGAAAACAGCACGAGCCCTACAGGAACTGCATTTCGTACAACGAGTACGCTATACCGTAATGATTCGTTTTCTGCGAAAATATCCAAAACCATCACAGCCAAATAGAGCCAAATAAAAATAGGATGCAACTGCCACTGGGTGATCGCAGGCAATGGGGCAACTTTTGGTGACCTACCTCTCGTAAAAAGACGTACCCCTGCATGAATGATTGTAACACTTGCCAGCGCAATACAAAACATCATAAAAGGCAACAACGTCGTCATCAACGACAGTACGTCCCCCGACAGCTGCGAATAGCGATTTTCATCGATCAGCACGCCCGAAACCCATTGCGCTGCCTCGCGTACCGCCAACACCCTTTGATGAATCGTTTTGTCCGTCATCGCCCACCATGATACCCACACGATTTGCATCACAACCAAATATACGGCAGTACTCCGCAAAACTTCGATCGAACTACGGAGAACCCGATAACATCCGCCCATAAAAAGGGAAGTACCCGCTAAAAATGTAAGTATGAACATCAAAAATTCCACGGAACGCCCCAAATACAGTTCCCATACAACGGGCACGCCAACAATGACACCAAGGGAAACTCCCCAAGGGAACAAGACGACACCGCTCACTGCAAACGCACACATCATGCCGATCACGCCATACCCGAATCCCGTAGAACACAGCACATACCCTAGAACATAAATCACACTCCACAACCAAGTCACCCGTGACAATACGACGCGAGGCACCTTCCTAATCCCCTCGTTTCTTCCGCCTATACGAAACACGATTTGAATACAGCTGTCCTATTATACTAAACACTGATTGAATTCAGGAATCCTATTGGTTAAAAAGCACAGTGATTTCTTGTGAAATGGGGCTCTTGGTATGGACGTTTTTAATCAGTGTTTAGTATTACTCAGTGTTTCGTACTCGTTGCGCAACTGTCTTCATGCCCCCTTGTGTCCCCTGTTGGCAGTGGTCAATGTGAAAGACCGCACCCCTTTATAAAGAGCACGGTCGCTGCGTAGCGAAACTGTAATTATTCTGTCGTATACGGGAGCAATGCCATTTGGCGTGCACGCTTAATGGCAATGGTCAGTGGTCTTTGGTACTTTGCTGATGTACCCGTTACACGACGGGGCAATATTTTCCCCCGCTCACTAATAAACTTGCGCAACAAATCAACATCTTTATAATCGATATGCGCCACTTTGTTGCTCTTAAAATAACAAACTTTGCGTCTTTTGCCCCCACGCTTGTTTCGGCTAAATTTACGTTCACTACGTTCAAAACGTTCTCCTTGTTGTTCTGACACCTAGCATCCTCCTCCCCCACAACTTCATTCCCACAAAGTTCCATCCACTCAGAAAGGCAAGTCGTCTTCTGTCAAATGAACAGGTTTCCCTTCTCCCACAAAAGGATCGCCATAACTGCGTGACGGCGGTGGCGAAGAACCCCGTTCTTTGTTTGGCGATGCCCCCTCTGTTTCGCCCGCTGTCGTGTCCCGCTCCCGATTGGACTCCAGAAAACGGACGTTGTCTGCCACGACTTCGGTGATGTATACTTTGCGCCCTTCGTTGTTCTCATAATTACGCACTTGCATCCGTCCTTCTACGGCAGCGAGTCGTCCTTTGCGCAAATAGTTTGCACATAGTTCTGCTTGTTGCCTCCACACGACGATCGGGATGAAGTCGGTTTCCTTTTCACCTTGTGTATTGCTATACGTCCGATCGATTGCGATCGTAAATTGCGCAACCGCAATGCCCGATGCCGTATAACGCAATTCTGGATCACGCGTAAGTCGTCCAATCAACACAACACGATTAAGCATCATAATCCCCTCTTTCATAGTATGAAAAATGTTGCCGATTTGCGCTGTAACCGTGTGTTGTCGTACGTTGGACGGCCTAATCGTCTTTCTGAGACTGCCTTTTTACACGGATTTCTCGCACACCTCGGATATACCCTGCTTTCGCAGTCGCATTGTCTTCCCCTAAGATGCGACGTCTTGTACGATCAAAAACCGCATGACTTCATCTGTAATGCGCATCACCCGATCCAACTCACGGACGGTGGAGGTCCCCGCTTCAAAGTGAATCAGTACATAAATCCCATCGCGAAAATCATTAATCTCATAGGCTAACCTTCGTTTTCCCATTACATTCATGTCGGTAATCGTGCCACCGTTTGATAATATCGCTTGAAATTTGTCGTTGATCGCTTGGACAGTTTCTTCTTCTACATTTGAACGGATGATATACATGACTTCGTATTTGCGCACACTGTTCACCTCCTCATGGACTAAGGCCCTACGTCTGCGTAGAGCAAGGAGCAAGCACGACATCTCGATAGCTTGCGTGATATGGCGGAAAGAGTGGGATTCGAACCCACGCACGCCTCGCGACGCCTAGTTGATTTCGAGTCAACCCCCTTGGGCCTCTTGGGTACCTTTCCATTTCAGACAACATTGACTAGTATATCATGCACTGCCCCCACTTGCAAATGAACAAACCGCCGTCCGAAAAACATTTTTGCTACCACACCATGCTTACTGCACACCGTGTTTTCGGCACACTTCATGTCTACTCCCCGTCTTGTTCGCGACAGCCACCCCATACCCACTGATATTGCGCCGTCGCCGTATCCCACAAAAAAACACCATACACCGCAACTTGTTCGCTTCGAATAATCTGCTGGGCCGCGTCCCATTGTGTTTCCTCCACGGCGATAGAAAGCGCACATCCCGCTGTAATTGCTTTTGGCGTAGGTTGCACCTCGTTATAAATTTCATAGTAATCCAAAAGAGTTTCTAGTCGTATCGCCTGTTGCGTCGAATGAAAAGCAATCAAATATTGCATTTTTTTCGCACTCCCATCTCTTATTGGGAACTGCTAATCCGCGGCTAAAATTTCTTGCAACGCACGAATCGCATACGCAATATCGGACTCATCATTGTATACCCCCACACTCCACCGCACTGCGCCCGTATCGAGCGTATGGACGGCCTCATGCGCAGCAGGCGCACAATGCAACCCCGCACGCACGGCAATGTTGTACTGCCGGTCCAACCGATACGCGATATGTGCGCTGTCCATCCCGTCAACATAAAAAGATACCAACCCCGTGCGCGGTTCCCCCAATGCGGGACCCAACACCTGCACCCTTGGCAGTCGTTGCAGTTGGTCGATCGCCTGTTGCGTCAACCGCCATTCATGTTCGTTAGTTTGTTCGCATGATTTTTCTTCCATCCATTGCAACGCCGCATGCAACCCTGCAATGCCTGGCACGTTCAACGTCCCCGCCTCGTATCCTTCCGGACGCGTGCGTGGTTGTTGCATTTCCAATGACGCACCCCCTGTTCCCCCATGGATGAACGGAGTCAATGCGATGTGTGGTGCGACGTACAACCCCCCTGTCCCTTGTGGTCCATACAAACTTTTATGTCCCGCAAATGCCAATAAATCGATGCCCCACTTTCGCACATCGACCTCTACCGTCCCGAGCGTTTGTGCGGTGTCCACAATTGTCTTCAACTGATGTTTTCGGGCAAAGGCAGCGATCTCCGCGAGCGGCATGATCGATCCGAGAACATTCGAAGCGTGATTGACAACCATCCAGCGTGTATGCGGACGAATTTCCCGTTCCCACACCACTGCTTCGAAAAGGCAATGCGGATTGTATGCAATGTAGCTCACCTCCACCTGACGATGACGACGCAACCATTCCAGAGGACGCCTCACCGCATTGTGCTCCATCGCTGTGCTTAAGACGTGTTCCCCTGCACCAATCGCCCCGAACAGCGCAAGATTCAGCGCTTGCGTTGCGTTGGCTGTGAACAGGATGTCCGTTTCGCGAGAGGCGTGAATGCGCTGCGCGATCTTTACACGAGTCGCATAGACAAGTTTGCTCGCACACATTGCCATGCGGTGACTACCTCTGCCAGGACTCCCCATCTCCGCTGTCAACGCCTGTCGAACAGCCTCCACAACTTCGGGCGGTTTTGGCCATGTTGTCGCTGCGTTGTCCAAATAACATACTTTTTCTCGCATTTTTCACCCCCTATTCACGAAGCATGCGATCAACAATGCGTTGCAGTTGCTCTGCAGATTGGTATGTAATCTCGATTTTGCCACGTTCGGCTTGTCCTTTTGTTTGGATTTGCACTCTCGCTTGCAATTGCTGGCGCAACCGCTCCTCTATCGCTTGCATATGGGGGGACTTCGGTCTCCCCGCACCTGCTGGCCGTGATAGTGGGCGTTGTTCTTTTTCTGTGACCGCTTTCTCTAACTGACGCACACTCCATTGCCCTGACACTGCGGCTTCCCCCAATGCGATCATTTCGTCGTCTTCCTTCATGCCAACGATCGCCCGCACATGACCCATGGTCAATGTTCCACGTGAAACATGTTGTTTGAGTCCTTCTGGCAACCGCAACAACCGCAACATATTGGCGACGTGCGACCTAGATTTTCCGACGCGCACTGCCAATTGTTCTTGTGTCAAGGCGAATGTGTCCATGATATGATGGTACGCCGTAGCAATTTCCAACGCATTTAAGTCCGCACGCTGTACATTTTCGATCAAAGCCACTTCCATCACTTGACGATCAGTTAAGTGTCGGATGACCGCAGGGATCGTTTCTTTTTCGCAAAGGGTGGAGGCGCGCCATCGACGTTCCCCTGCGATAATCTCGTATCCTTTTAACACTTTTCGCACAATGATTGGCTGTATCACGCCATGCTCCTGAATGGACTGCGCCAGCTCTTCGAGGGCGGCTTGCTCAAAATGCTTGCGTGGCTGATACGGATTGGCTCTTAGCTCACCCATTGGAATTTCCACAATCTGATCGTGTTCATCCACACGCAGTGACGGGATTAATGCATCAAGCCCACGCCCCAACCCTTTACTCACTGGCGATCACTTCCTTCGCAAACTCCAGATACATTTCCGCTCCTTTGGAGCGCGGATCGTAGGTTAAGATTGCTTGTCCGTGACTCGGCGCTTCGCTTAATCGCACATTGCGAGAAATGATCGTTTTGTACACTTTTTCTTGAAAATACTTCTTCACTTCTTCGATAACCTGAATGCCTAAGTTTGTGCGCGCATCGAGCATGGTGAGTAAAACACCCTCGATTTGCAACGTCGTATTCAAGTGCTTTTGCACGAGTCTCACCGTGTTGAGCAACTGACTCAACCCTTCAAGCGCATAATACTCGCATTGGATTGGAATAATAATGGAATCCGTAGCTGTTAATGCATTGATCGTTAGAATGCCGAGTGATGGAGGGCAATCGATAATAATATAGTCATATTGGTGGCGGATCAGATGAAGCGCTTGCCGAAGTCGAATTTCTCGCGAAAACGTTGGTACGAGTTCGATTTCAGCCCCTGCGAGTTGGATCGTCGCTGGAATGATCTTAAAATTGGCCATTTGCGTTTCGATTGTCGCATCTTTTGGGTGAATGCCATTGATCAACACATCATACATACAAAACGGCACGTCGGCCTTGCTAATGCCAACCCCGCTCGTCGAATTCCCTTGTGGATCAATGTCCACCAAAAGCACTTTCTTCCCTAATTTCGCCAAGGAGGCTGATAAATTGACCGAGGTTGTAGTTTTTCCTACACCTCCTTTTTGATTCGTGATGCCCACGATTTTGCCCAAGCGTTGTTCCTCCTTATGTACTTTCATGTGGTCGTAGGTCGAGGAACATTTTTGGGGATACGGATGATGATTTCGATCCGGTCCTCGTATTCTTCTTCCGTTGTTTCTACTTTCATCCCTGTCTGTTGCACCATTTGGATCGATTGCCGCACGGTATTGACCGCTAAGCGCACGTCTTTGGAATATACCGTTCGAACTGGTTTTTTCGCTTCCTCGGTGTCTAGTTCATTTTTATGTGCAATGGCTTGTTTAATACGCATTTCCGTTTGTTTTACATTCAATTCATATTTTAATATGTCTTGCAATACCGCTTGTTGGTCGGTGATTTCTGTAAGCGCCAGTAACGATCGCGCATGTCTTTCTGTAATCCGACGTTGTTGCAAAGCTTCTTTCACCGGCTCACTGAGCTGTAACAACCGGATCTTATTCGCGACGGCCGACTGACTTTTCCCCAAACGTTGCGCCAAACTTTCTTGTGTCAGCGCATGCAACTCCATCAGTTGTGCGTATGCTTGAGCTTCTTCGAGAGGTGTGAGGTCTTCGCGTTGCAAATTTTCAATGAGGGCGGTGGATGCAGCTTGGGGATCGGACATTTCCCTGACGATTCCGGGGATCGTCTCCCATCCCAGCTTCACTGCCGCACGAAACCGCCGTTCTCCCGCAATGAGCTCGTATTTCCCCTCGCGCAATCGCACGATAATCGGCTGGATTACCCCATGCGTCTTGAACGAAAGGCTCAAATCCTCTATTTTTTGCTCATCTACCTCGTCGCGTGGTTGAAAAGGGCTCGCTACGATTTCGCCGAGTGGCAATGACTTGACTTCTTCGTGCGCTGATTTCTCTGTACGCCCAAAAAAACGATGCAATTGTTCTTTCATCCGGTACTCTCTCCCTTGCCGTAATCGCCTTACGGGCGTCTGGTTGTCACGACTGCGCATGTTTCACGTGAAACATTTTCTCAAAGCGGGTTTTTCTTTAATAAAGCTTGTGTTCGTGGATATTGTTTTGGCGTTTGCTGTACTTTGGGAACGACGATGAGTTGACGCGTCGCCTGTGAAATCGGCAGTGCAAAGGCGATAGCCCTTGCCACCCCGCCCCCGCAACACGCAATCGCCCGTTGCGCTTGGTGCATCTCCGTGACGCCGTCTGTTCCTTTCATAGCGACGAAATTCCCGCCTACACGGACAAACGGCAGTCCGCATTCCACCAGATAAGGCATCTTGGCGACTGCCCGTGCAGTTACCACGTCGAACGACTCCCGCAGTTTCTGCACATGCGCCATTTCTTCGGCACGTCCATGCACCAAGGTGCACCGTGCAAGTTGCAACGTTTGGCAGGCGACTTTCAAAAAAGAGATGCGCTTCCCCGTTGATTCGATCATCGTCATGTGCACGTGTGGGAACAATATCGCCAGAGGAATCGCGGGGAATCCAGCCCCCGATCCGATATCTAAACACCGCATTTCTGGACCAAACGTCGTGGCTTTAACCAAGGTGGCACTGTCGTAAAAATGTTTTTCGTACACTTCGGCACGATCGACAATGGTCGTTAAGTTCATTCGTTCATTCCAGTCTATCAACAAGCGATAATATGCGTCAAACTGTGCCTGCTGTTCCTCGGTGACGGCGATTCCTGTTGCCAACAACGCTTCACGCAAGAATCGTTCTTGCGCAGTCATCGGTGCTCACTCCGTTGCGCCACGACCCGATTGTACTGCGTCATGTACACCAACAAAATGGAAACATCCGCCGGCGTCACGCCTGCGATACGCGAAGCTTGTCCGATCGTCAAAGGACGAATATGGTTGAGCTTTTCTTTCGCTTCGGATGCCAACCCTCCCACACACATGTAGTCAATGTCTGCCGGAATGCGCTTGGATTCCATTTTCAACAGTCGCTCGACCTGAAGCCACTGTTTTTCAATATAGCCTCCGTATTTGATTTGGATTTCTACTTGTTCTTGCACCTCTTCGGACAACGCCTCTGCCGTCGGAGTGATTTGTGCGACCCGTGCATACGTCATTTCGGGACGACGCAACAACAGGGCGGCGTATACGGGTTGTGTCAAAGGTGTGGCGCCAGCCTCTTGCAAAATGGCTTGTACATGCGGATTTGGCACAATGTTCGTCGTCTGCAACCGCTTTATTTCTGCTTCGATTTGTTTTCTTTTTTGACAAAAACGTGCGTACCGCACCGCATCAATGAGCCCAATCTGATGCCCGATTTCCGTCAACCGTAAGTCTGCATTGTCTTGGCGCAGTAGCAATCGATATTCCGCCCGTGACGTGAGTAACCGATACGGTTCAGCAGTGCCCTTCGTAACCAAATCGTCAATTAAAACTCCAATATACGCCTCGTTTCTCCCCAATACGATAGGTTCTTTGTGCTGGACATATCGGGCCGCATTGATCCCTGCCATAATGCCTTGACCCGCCGCCTCTTCATACCCAGATGTCCCATTGATCTGCCCTGCCGTAAACAGTCCAGGCAACCGCTTTGTCTCCAAAGAAGGCCACAGTTGTGTGGGGACGATCGCATCGTATTCGATGGCATATCCCGTCCGCATCATCACCACACGTTCCATCCCTGGAATGGTACGTAGGATCTGCAGTTGTATTTCTTCTGGCATACTCGTGGACAATCCCTGTACGTAATATTCCACGGTGTCCCTTCCTTCGGGCTCCAAAAAAAGCTGATGTTGTGACTTGTCTGCAAAACGAACGATTTTGTCCTCGATCGAGGGGCAATAACGAGGTCCCGTCCCCTCTATCACTCCAGAAAACATGGGGGCACGGTGCAATTGGGAGCGAATCACTTCGTGTGTATCCTCAGACGTATACGTCAACCAACAAGGCAACTGTGGGTGTGTGGGCAGTGTTGTCGTTTCGTGCGAGAAAGTTTTGAATTTTTCATCCCCTGGCTGGATGTCCATTTTCCCGAAATCTAAGGAATCTTTGTGTACCCGCGGGGGCGTTCCGGTCTTAAACCGCACCAAATCAAATCCGATTTCGGCGAGATGTTCCGCAAGTGTCACCGAGGGACGTTGATTGTTGGGACCACTTTCATACATGACTTCGCCCATGATCACTTTTCCGCGCAAATACGTTCCTGTCGTCAACACGACTGCTTTCGCCCGATACGTCGCTCCTGTCAATGTGATGCATCCTACGCAACGTTGTTGTTCTATCAATAGTCGCTCCACGACTGCTTGTTTTAAGGTAATATGGTTTGTTTTTTCCAGCGTTTCTTTCATGGTGAGTTGGTATTGCGCTTTATCCGCTTGGGCGCGAAGTGCTTGTACCGCAGGGCCTTTCCCTGTATTGAGCATCCGCATCTGGATGAACGTACGGTCGATATTGCGCCCCATTTCCCCCCCCAACGCATCAATTTCCCGCACAACATGCCCCTTTGCTGGACCACCAATCGATGGATTGCACGGCATAAAAGCAACCATGTCCAAATTAATCGTTAAAACGAGCGTCTCACAGCCCATTCGTGCCGCCGCCAGTGCTGCTTCACAGCCTGCGTGTCCAGCCCCAATGACGATCACATCATATCCTCCTGCCTCATAGCCACTCATGTGGGTTTCTCCCTCCTTCACGCATGTGCCCTCATGCCGTCTCTCTATCGCTATACCGATCATTTGGTACTTTTATTGTTCCATTTCTTGGAATGAAAAATTTCTCCCCCATCGGTTGTTATTTCCCCAAGCAAAACTGTGAAAAAATATGGTCGAGTAACGCCTCACTATTCGTATCGCCGATGATTTCCCCGAGACTTTGCCACGCATCATGCAAATCAATCTGGATCAATGATGGGGGCATTTGCTGTTGTACCGCCTCCATGGCGCGCAGTATACTTTCTTTTGCTTGGCGCAACAAGTGAATTTGGCGTACATTGCTGACGACCGTGATATCGTCGGTTGCTGGTGCCCCGAGTGCAAAAACATCGGCAATCGCTGTCCCCAATTGTGCAATTCCTTGAGGGGGGTGAAGAAGTGACACACATACGCACGGCGCATCGGGCAAGTACTGTTGTATCTCCTGCGCATCGAGTTGTGGTACAAGGTCAGCTTTGTTTAGGACGACGACGACAGCACGACCGCGTAACGATAACATCCATTGTTTTTCATTTGCGGCGAGTGGCTGACTCCGATCTAACACAAGCAATACCAACTGCGCCTCCTCGCGTACTTGCTGCGCACGTTCGATCCCATATTGTTCTACAAGGTCGGCAGCTTCACGAATTCCTGCGGTGTCAAGCAGCGTAAGAGGGATCGATGCAACCGTGACATTTTCGGAGATGACATCTCGTGTCGTGCCAGGAATGTTTGTGACGATCGCCCGATTGGATTGGGCTAGCGCATTGAGTAACGAAGACTTTCCCACATTCGGTCGCCCGATAATCGCTGTGGTCAATCCTTCGCGGAGCACGGCGCCTTCTTTTGCGGTGCATAAAAGTTGTGTAATCTGCGCAACTGTCTCCGTGCAACAGCGCATGACCATTGCATAAGTGACGTGCGCAACGTCGTGTTCGGGATAATCGATGTTCACTTCTACATGTGCGATTGTGTCGAGTAAAGTTCGGCGTATCGGAGAAATGCAACGTGCCAAAGACCCTTCCAACTGTTTGAGCGAGATGACATGCGCCCGCTCTGACCGGGCACGGATCACATCCATCACCGCTTCGGCTTGCGTCAAATCAATCCTTCCGTGCAAAAACGCTCGCTTCGTAAATTCGCCGGGTTGTGCTATTCGCACATCTTGTAACAGAATGGTTTGTAACACACGCGTACTCGCAACCATCCCCCCGTGGCAATTCACTTCGACAACGTCCTCGCACGTATACGAACGAGGAGCGCGCATGACCGCAACGAGTACTTCCTCAATACGTTTGCCCTGATCATCGACAATGTGCCCGTAATGTATCGTATGTGTAGGAACTTCTGTCAGTGGTGTTTTTGAACGAAAAATCGCTGCGACTGCGCTCACTGCCCTTTTCCCACTCACACGGATGATCGCAACGCCCCCTTCTCCACGAGGCGTCACTACTGCGGCGATCGTATCGTCTAGCATGGGGCACCTCCGCACACGTTCAAATGGTTGTATTTTTTATAAGAAATCGCACATTGAAAACACATGCACAATCGATTCCCTTTGCGACAAAGAAAAACCCTTTTCCTCATAGGGGACTTGTATTGAAAAGGGGACTTGTATTGAAAAAATAATTCGTATTTATGCTGGCACTTTTGTGTCTTTGTCGTTGCGGTACAAAAAGTAGTTTTGTACGATGGTAATAAGATTACTATACACCCAATACAACACGAGCGCAGAAGGGAAATTTAAGGAGACAACGAAAATCATCACAGGAAAAATCAACATAATCGTTTGCATGTTCGCTGGAATTTGCGATTTCATCATTTCTTGTTGTAAAAACGTCGTCACGGCTGCAACAATCGGCAAAATATAGAAAGGGTCAGCTTCTCCGAGTTGCAACCATAGAAAATCATGGTCCCGAATATGGTCATTTCCTAGTATCGCATGGTACAGTGCAAACAAAATGGGCATTTGTACAAGCATCGGCAAACAACCCCCCATCGGGTTTACTCCGTGCTTTTGGTACAATTTCATCATTTCTTCGCGTAGTTTGGCGGGATCCGCTTTGTACTTTTTTTGGATTTCAACTAACTCGGGACGAAAGATGCGGGCTTGTTTCGTAGATTGATATTGCTTTAATGTCAATGGAAAAATGACAAGACGGATCATCACCGTGAGAATCAAGATCGCCCATCCGTACTGATTGTTCATCCACGATGCCAAAAAGTCAATTAAATCGGACAACGGCCCTACGCCATAATAATTCCACCATTGCGTACGATCGATGTTGTAATCCAACGTTGCACTACATCCCGTCAACATCACCAACGCAATAAAACCAAGTCCCAAGAATAAAACCCTTTTATTGTAATAAATGCGCACTGTACGTGTCCTCCCCAAATAAACTGCGCTCATTATAACACGATTTACATGTTGAATGAAAACTGCCCGATGCGTTGGGAATGCACTCCTCCGTGTTTCATTGTTTTTTCGCTGGATGCAACAACTTTGCCCGATGCAAAATATGCAATACACTGCGTTCCAAGGCTGCATATTCCAAAGGAACGGCGCTTTTCCGTACAATACATACAATGTCCGCAGGAGACACGATGCTTCCTTCAAAATGACGTACAATTTCTTTGATCCGCCGACGTATACGGTTTCGTGTCACAGCGTTCCCTACTTTTTTACTTGCCGATATCCCAAAACGAAACGGCACCCCTGTGCGAACACGACGAAAATGAAGTACGAATTGCCCATTGGCGACCGACTTCCCGTGACGAAATACTTTATTAAAATCTGATCTTTTGCGCAAGCGCAACATGCGCTTCATGATGTCCCCCCTCTACGTTTTCCTGAATTTTTTCGCAAATCGGGGTTATCGCAACGCCCCTGTAGCAAAAAAACAGCATCGCCTCGCACGTGCGTGATGCAAAACAAAATGGGAACAAAAAAGACCACTCTCCTGTCTAGTGGTCTCCTCTTTTTTGATGAATATTATGCACTAATGATCTTACGTCCCTTGCGGCGCCTTGCTGCTAACACGCGACGTCCATTTTTTGCGCTCATCCGCTTACGGAAGCCGTGTACTTTTTTGCGCTTGCGCACATTCGGGCGAAATGTCGGTCTCATCGATAAACCCCTTCCTACTAAAAAACCGTATGTTCTCTTTTTTTAGGGCGCCTCTATAAAGCACATCATATCCACAAACACGAACAAAAAACTTGTTTGAGGAACCCTTTACTCACATTGCAAGATTATACCTGATCACGTTCTCGCTCGTCAAGTGTACGAAACCACAACTTATCCACAAGTTATACAACCATCCGAAAAAGTCCCGCCACTCCCCCTAAAAATCCTTTATTTATTTTCGATGTAAACAAATTTGTATCCTTTTCTCGTGAACATTTATTGATAAGCCGTGTTTTTCATGTTTTCCATTTTTTGTAATTTAATACTTATTACTCCCTTTTTCATTTTGTAGCATCGGGTTTCATTTTGTTTTGAAGAGCATTTTCTTTGTATGATGTCTTTTCTACCATGCATACAAAATAGGATAAAAATACCAATTTTTCCTTGTTCTTATTGTTGATCTTTCTGTCCACAACATTGTGGATGGTGTGCATTTCCTTCTGGAAAAATGAGTTGTCATCCGTAGTGCTTCCCCGTTCTCAGGAAGTATATCCACAACATTCAACTTTTTTTGCACAGGTTTTCCTCAATGCACGAACATGTTAATAACTTTGTCAGATGATGTCGTATGATGTGAATACGTCGCATATCTTGTTGCGATATGCGGTTGTTTTTGATATAGTGATGAAGGACTTTGTTGTGGATAACTTTACTTATCCCCCGTATTATCAACAGGTTGTGGATAACTTTTTTGAACATATCCCCTGTACCCCGCTTTATCCTCAAAACCCTTTCTTTTTCTTTCCACAGCTTTTTCACAACGAACGATGCAATTGACTTGTTACAAGGAGTGAACTCGGTTTGAATGCGTATACGACCAACTTATGGGACCATGTGTTAGAAGTCCTTCAGACCCGCGTCCACCAATCTAGCTTTGATATGTGGCTAAAGGAAACAGAAGCCGTCCAACAATCAGATCACGTCTTTCAAGTGATCGCTCCTTCTCGCTTTACCCAAGAGTGGATTGAGAATCGTTTTTACCACCTCATCACCGACACACTATCGGCATGCATTGGTGCACCTGCAGAAGTACAAGTCGTCAATCGAGAAGAGTACCTTTCTCCGCCGACTCCGACGGTATCTGCTCCACTGCGGACACATAATCCACCCATTCGTGAGATCGTAACGCCCTCGCGCACTTCTCCTGCCATGCTCAATACAAAGTACACATTTGACAAGTTTGTCATCGGATCAAACAATCGATTTGCGCATGCAGCTTCTTTAGCCGTATCCGAAACGCCTGCCCAAGCATACAATCCGCTATTTATCTATGGTGGCGTTGGCTTAGGGAAAACTCATCTTATGCATGCGATTGGCCACCACATCTCCCAACACCATAACAACATGCGTATCCTTTATATTTCTTCCGAAAAATTCACCAATGAATTTATTAATGCCATCCGCGACAATCGCGGAGAATCGTTTCGCAACAAATACCGCAATATTGACATCTTGCTTATCGATGATATTCAATTTTTAGCCAAAAAAGAACAAACACAAGAAGAATTTTTTCATACGTTCAACACGTTACACGAACAACGCAAACAAATCGTGATTTCAAGCGATCGTCCCCCAAAAGAAATTCCAACGCTTGAAGACCGCTTGCGTTCTCGTTTTGAATGGGGTCTTATCACCGATATTCAGCCTCCTGATTTAGAAACACGCATTGCCATCCTACGAAAAAAAGCAAAATCAGAGCAACTGACCATTCCCAATGAAGCGATGATGTACATGGCCAGCCAAATCGATACGAACATTCGCGAACTCGAAGGCGCATTGATCCGGGTTGTCGCCTATTCCTCGCTCGTCAATCAAGACATTGACGTTCCGCTTGTCGCCGAAGCACTCAAAGACATCGTTTCGCAAGCGCGTAGCCGAACCGTGTCGATTCGTGATATTCAGCAGTGCGTCGCCTCGTATTACAACATTGAATCAGAAGACTTCAAAGCACGAAAACGCACGCGAAGTATTTCTTTCCCTCGTCAAATCGCTATGTTTTTATCGCGGGAACTTACGGATTGTTCTTTGCCAAAAATTGGGGAAGCATTCGGTGGCAGAGACCATACGACTGTATTGCATGCATGTGAAAAAATCACCGAGATGGTCGAACGCGATCGCGATTTACACCATGCCCTACAAACCTTACGCGACCAAATCAAACTCCCTTCTCACTAAAACCGCCTTCTAGACAGCCCCAATCGCCCGTAGACACACGCCATTGGACGTTGCATAACTTCGGGATAACTTTGGTGTTTTGCCTTTCATGATGCACAAGTTGTTCGTGAAAAAAATTGATATTTTACGCTGTTTTCTCCGCTTATCCACATATTCACACGCCCTACTACGACTACTACGATACTATTACTATAAATACTACTACTTCTTCTCCTTGAGTTCATTCATTACACCTTGCTTTGGAGTGTGAATCTGTTGCATATTCGACTATCCCAAAAATATTTTCATGAAGCCATTTCTACGGTGAGCAAAACATTGCCCCAAAAAGCAATCATTGCAATTTTATCCACCATCAAAATCGTCGCAACGTCTTCCACGCTTACATTTACAGCAAGTAACGGCGAACAAACCATTCTTTATACGATCGACACGGCATCAGACGAGATAACCGGATTAGAAATTATTGAAGCCGGACAAGTTTGTGTTCCCTCCAAATTTTTTGTGGATATCGCACATAAGTTACCCAAAGACCAAATTGACATGCGCATCGACCAAACGTTTCAAATGCACATGCGTTGTGGCACAATGACCATGAAGCTTGCTATACACGATGCAGAAGAATATCCTTACATTTCCTCGTTACTTGGATATACAAATATTCCAATTTCTTGTGGACTGCTAAAAAAATTAATCCGCTACACCACATTCGCAGTATCTGAAGAAAATACAAATGAAATTACATCCGGTGTATATTGGCTATGGGAAAATAACACATTACAGTTATACGCCACAAATAAGCAACGCCTCATCGCAATAAAGCGTGACATTGCTACACATACCGAAAAACCAATTTCCTTTACAATTTCAAGTACTCATCTCAATGAATTGTTCAAAATATTGCCCGATGACGATCAAACAATCGAAATCACACTGAGTGACCATCAAATATTGTTTAAGTTCAACAAAATTTTATTTTATGCACGCCTACTCAGCGGAAAATATCCCGACGTCAAATCCATCCTTTCTTTTCAACCCGATACAAAAATACATCTTGATGCGCTACATTTTTTTGATGCAATCCAACGTTCCTACTTACTCGTGCGTAATGACGACATTAAAATTTCACGCATCAACACGGTAGAAAATGAAAATTATTTTTTGCTTACGTCTCATGCAAACCAAATTGGACAAGTAAGCGAAGAAATTTTTGTACATGGATGCGAAGGACCATCCCAAGACATTTCTTTTAACACAAAGTACATTTTGGACGTACTCAAAAACATAGAATACAATACGATCGTGCTCGGATTGTCCAGCGAAAGCAATAAACCGATTATGGTCACATCGAAAACAGACCCACATCTCATTTATTTAATGCTGCCTTACCGTACAGCGTACCAATAAGGAGTGAGTACTCTTTGGCACAACACATTGCACTCACCGGCGAATACATGACATTGGCTCAATGCTTAAAAAAAATGGCACTTGTGCAATCCGGCGGAGAAACAAAACATTTTTTATGTACGGTTGCGATTACCGTAAATGGACAATCAGAACAACGACGTGGACGAAAACTTCGTGTAGGAGACCTCTTGTGTATCGCAGGGTATGGCGAATACATTATCGTATGAACATTACCCAACTTTCATTACATCAATTTCGGAATTTTTCCTCTTTGGAGCTTGATACAAATTACCCTGTAAATTTATTTTTAGGACAAAATGCTCAAGGGAAAACAAATTTACTCGAAGCCATCTATGCGCTTTCCTACACAAAATCGCATCGCACATCACGTGATCGTGAATTAATTTCTTGGGATGCTTCTTCCTGTCGTATTGAAGGGACGATCGCACAACGACAAACCACACATACGTTACAAGTAGAAATCGGTATACAACATAAAACGGTGCGCATGAACACATTAGAAATGCACAAACTCAGCCATTACATCGGTTCACTGAAAGTCGTTTTGTTTTCCCCCGAACAGCTTGAATTGGTAAAAGGGTCTCCTGCGATACGACGAAAATTTCTAGACCGTGAGATTTCACAAATTTATCCAAATTATTTGTATGACTTAACGCAATATATTCACATCGTACAACAACGAAATCATTATTTGCGTCAACACATGCATGCAATCTCGCTTGACCACACGTTACTAGCAATATGGAATGAGCAACTCACGAAATACGGTACAAAAGTCATCATGCGTCGAAAGCAGTTTATCGATCATCTTCAACAATTGGCAATGACAATCCATGAAGGACTCACAGATCAACGCGAAAATTTAACGTTACACTACAATGCGTCATTTCCTGTGCACGAAGACGAGACGGAAACTGTTATTTCACAGCGATTTATGGTACAGTTAGAACAAATGCATGCGCAGGAGCGACGACGTGGCATGACCTTGGTCGGACCACATCGAGACGACGTGTCTTTTTGGATCAATGGCAAAGAAGCGTATACGTATGGTTCACAAGGACAACAACGCACAACGGCTTTATCTGTTAAATTAGCAGAAATCGCTTTAATCGAGGAAGTCACAGGGGAAACTCCGATATTGCTACTAGACGACGTATTGTCGGAGCTCGATTCCTTGCGCCAAAGTCGGCTTATTTCATTGTTTCAGCACAAAGTACAGACTTTTATAACTTCAACCGATGTGGAAGGGTTATCGTTTTCATTATGGCGTGATATCCAGCCGTTTCGTGTGACGCAAGGGACTATTTCATTGGAGTGATGACAAGAATGACAGAAATACAAACCCGTTACGACGAAACGCATATTCAAGTATTAGAAGGGCTAGAAGCCGTTCGCAAACGTCCAGGGATGTATATCGGATCGACAAGTAGTCGAGGATTGCATCATTTGGTATGGGAAGTCGTGGACAATAGCATCGACGAAGCATTAGCAGGACATTGCAATGAGATTCAAGTGACGGTTCATCTGGATCAATCGATCACAGTCAGCGACAATGGACGGGGCATCCCGATTGGAGAACACCCAAAATTAAAACGCCCCGCCTTAGAAGTCGTTATGACTGTATTGCATGCCGGAGGGAAGTTTGGTGGTGAAGGGTACAAAGTATCCGGTGGATTGCATGGCGTAGGCATTTCTGTTGTGAATGCATTGTCTCGACAGGTGATTGTTACAGTGTCCCGTGAAGGAGGCGTGTATCGTCAAGAATACCATCGAGGGATTCCACAATACGATGTACAGCGCATCGGGGATACGTCCCAAACCGGTACGACAGTTACATTTTGGCCAGACGAAGAAATTTTCACTGAAACGACCGAATATGATTTTGATATTTTACAATCTCGTTTGCGTGAACTCGCCTTTCTTAATGCAGGAGTACGCATCCAATTGCATGATGAACGCACCGATACGACGCATGTGTTTGCGTACGAAGGAGGCATTGTCTCGTTCGTCGAATGGCTCAATCGCAGTCGCGAAGTGTTGCACGAAGCCCCGATCGCAATTCGTGGCCAAAAAGAAGCGATAGAAATTGAAATTGCCATTCAGTATAACGATTCGTATAACGAGACGTTGTATTCTTTTGCTAATAACATTCATACACACGAAGGCGGGACGCATGAATCTGGGTTCAAAAGCGCACTCACTCGGGTGATCAACGAATACGCCAGAAAAGTAAATCTCATCAAAGAATCAGAAGCGAATGTAAGCGGTGAAGACGTACGCGAAGGCATTACCGTCGTATTGTCCGTTAAAATTCCTGAACCGCAGTTTGAAGGACAAACAAAAACAAAATTAAGCAATAGCGAAGTACGTGGGCTGGTCGAATCGCTGTTCTCAGAGAAACTATCCGAATTTTTACACGAACATCCTGCAGTCGCCAAACGCATCGTCGACAAAGCATTGCAAGCCGCACGTGCACGAGAAGCGGCCAAAAAAGCAAGAGAATTGACGAGACGCAAAAGTGCGCTTGAAATTAGCTCTCTACCGGGAAAATTGGCGGATTGTTCCTCAAAGGACGCCTCAATCTCTGAAGTGTACATCGTCGAAGGAGATTCCGCGGGAGGGTCGGCAAAACAAGGACGTGACCGTCATTTTCAAGCGATTTTACCCTTGAGAGGCAAAATTCTAAATGTAGAAAAAGCAAGATTAGACAAAATTTTAGCCAATTCCGAAATTCGAGCGATCATTACGGCATTGGGTGCTGGGATTGGAGAAGACTTCGATATTACCAAAACCCGTTATCACAAAATCATTATTATGACTGACGCAGACGTAGATGGTGCACACATTCGCACGTTATTACTCACTTTTTTTTATCGGTACATGCGAAAAGTAATCGAAAATGGGTACATTTATATCGCACAACCTCCGTTATACAAACTGGAAAAAAGCAAAGTAATTCGGTATGCATACAACGACAAACAACGAGATCAAATATTGGCGCAATTTGGCGAAGGAACAAAGCCTTCCATTCAGCGATACAAAGGATTGGGTGAAATGAACCCGTCTCAACTTTGGGAAACAACAATGGACCCTCAACAACGTACTTTATTACAAGTGTCTATTCAGGACGCCACGTTAGCAGATGAAATTTTTAATACATTAATGGGGGATCACGTAGAACCTCGACGTGAATTCATCCAAACGCATGCTAAATATGTAAAAAACCTTGACGTATAGAGGAGTAAAGGAGTAACACGATGTCCAGCGATTTGCACCAAACAGTACAAGAACGAGACATTGGTACGGAGATGCGCGCATCGTTTATGGACTATGCGATGAGTATTATTGTAAGTCGTGCGCTGCCCGACGTGCGTGACGGCTTAAAGCCCGTTCATCGACGCATTTTATATGCGATGTCTGAGCTCGGAATGTCTCCTGATAAACCTTATAAAAAATCTGCGCGCATCGTTGGGGAAGTCATCGGGAAATATCATCCGCATGGTGACGCTGCTGTGTATGAAACGATGGTACGCATGGCACAGGATTTTTCCTTGCGGTACATGTTGATTGATGGGCATGGAAACTTTGGTTCCATCGATGGAGATGCCGCAGCAGCCATGCGGTATACCGAAGCAAAATTATCGAAAATTGCGATGGAATTACTCCGTGATTTGAACAAAGATACGGTTGATTTTGTGCCGAACTATGATGGTGAAGAACAAGAACCCGTCGTATTTCCGGCACGATTTCCCAACCTACTCGTCAATGGCATATCGGGCATCGCCGTGGGGATGGCAACGAACATTCCCCCCCATAATTTAGGCGAGATTATCGATGGCGTGTTGATGCTGATCGCCAATCCCGACACGACAGTCGCCCAATTGATGACAGTGATAAAAGGACCGGATTTTCCCACCGCTGGTTTTATTATGGGAAGAGAAGGCATTCAACAAGCATACCGCACGGGTCGTGGCTCCATTACGATGCGCGCACGCACACACATCGACGAAATAAATCAAAAACCACGCATTATCGTGACCGAATTGCCATATCAAGTCATTAAAGCAAAATTAATCGAAAAAATCGCTGAGCTTGTAAGGGAAAAAAAGATAGAAGGGATTACGGATTTGCGCGATGAATCCGATAGAAATGGGATGCGTATCGTGATGGAATTGCGCCGAGACGTAAATCCGCATGTGATGCTAAACAATTTGTACAAGCACACGCCAATGCAACTCAATTTTGGGATCAATATGCTTGCGCTCGTCGATGGGGAACCGAAAGTATTGCATTTGCGCGAAATGTTACACCATTATATTCAACACCAAGTCGTCGTCATCCGCAGACGTACAGAATTCGACCTCAAAAAAGCAAAAGCACGGGCACACATTCTCGAGGGATATCGGATTGCGTTGGATCGTTTGGATCAAGTAATCGCACTCATTCGCTCTTCGCGGACGACAGAACAAGCCCGTGAACGGCTGATCGCCGAATTTGGATTGACGATCGAGCAAGCACAGGCCATTTTGGAAATGCGTTTGCAACGATTAACAGGACTAGAACGCGATAAGATCGAACAAGAATATGCGGAACTCGTCGCTAAAATTGCATATTATGTGGATGTATTAGGGAACAACGCACTCGTCATGCGCATCATTGCCGAAGAGTTGCAACACGTGCGCACCCAATTTGCAGACGAGAGACGCACAGAGATCACCGTATCCGATGAAGCCATCCTAGACGAAGACCTCATCCCGCAAGAGGAAGTGTTGATTACAATTTCACATACAGGATATATTAAACGTATTCCCGTAGATACGTATCGGAATCAACGTCGAGGCGGACGGGGCATTGTTGGCATGGATACAAAAGAAGACGATTATGTCGAACATTTGCTCGTGACCAATACGCATAATTATTTGCTATACATCACGAATAAAGGAAAAGCATATCGACTCAAAGGATATGAAGTTCCAGAGTTGGGACGCACTGCGCGGGGTACGCCTATTATTAATTTGTTGCAAATTGAACAAGGCGAACGCATCCAAGCGGTGATCCCCATCCCCGAGCAACAAAACACCCAAGAAGAAGACGATGCACCGTATTTGTTTTTTGCAACTAAACAAGGTATCGTGAAGAAGACACCGTTGGTCGAGTTTCAACACATGCGTAAAGGCGGTTTGATCGCACTCGTATTGCGAGAAGACGATGAGCTCATTGGTGTTCGACTGACGGACGGGACGAGACAAATTGTAATGGGGACACAGCAAGGGAAATCTATTCGCTTTCCCGAGGGAGAAGTACGTGCAATGGGGCGGGCTTCGACAGGAGTCAAAGGCATTCAACTTAGCGAGGACGACAAAGTCATTGATATGGATGTTGTCGATGAAAATGATGACGTGTTGATCGTCACTTCTATGGGATATGGAAAGCGGACACCGATGTCTGAATATCGCATTCAATCCCGTGGGGGAAAAGGAATTAAAACACTCAATGTCACCGCAAAAAATGGGACTGTTGTCGGGCTAAAAGTCGTGCGCAACAATCAAGACCTCGTGATTATTACGCAGTCGGGAACGATCATACGTTCCAAAATGGAAGAAGTATCATCGATGGGACGAAATACACAAGGCGTACGATTGATTCATCCCCGAGATGACGATAGTGTGGCGACGGTGACCCAAGTACAACGGGACGAAGTGTTGATGGAGGAAAAATTTGTAGAAGAGGAAAAACAAGCATTAGATTTTCAGCATGAAGAAAATTTATCCTAAAAAATCTATGGTGGCGAAGAGAAAAAACGGTCAACGACAATATACGCGCATAAGGGAAGGGATGTGCTCCCCCGTGCAGGAAGTCGATCGATGTTCACGTGTAGATCGGTCTTATTTTTGAAGAAATGGGGGGGGAAAGGATGGTTGCTGTTCCTGTGTCTCATCTTAAACCAGGGGTTCGCATGCTCGACCATGTGCACTCTCCTAAGGGCGGGCTGCTATTGCATAAAAATCACGTGATTACGTCACGGGATATCGAAGTGCTAAAAGCATTTATGATTCAGCATGTTCATGTTGAAGAAACAGAAAAAAATCAAAAAAACGGCATGGATAACATGAGTGATTGGCAGTTTGCCACGGAAATGGTCGCTTTTTTTCACCTCTATGAGAGATTGCTCCAAGTATTAAAAAATCAATTTCGTTTTATTCAATCGGGGAGAAACGATCTCCCTGTCATCGAAATTCGCACAGAGCTAATGAAACTATTTGCGCTTATAGACGTGTACAATCCGTTGACATTCATTCCCCCACCCCAAAAAACTGTCGATTCCTTTCACTTGAATGTCGCCATTATGCGCTGTTTGAGCAGTCATTTGGTATCTAAGATCATAAACATGCCACAAAAAGATATGATTCCCCTCGCAATGGGTGCATTGCTGTGTGACATTGGAGTTACACGATTTGATGTTTCAGATCTGGAAATCACCGAAGAAGAAAAAGTAAAAAAGCTCAAAAATCATACGCGAATCGGCTATGAAATTTTAAGTGAAAACATCGGTGTGAATGAAGGTACAAAATTGTGCGCTTGGCAACATCATGAACAACTCGATGGCAAGGGGTATCCGCAAGGGTTGTCCGATGCGTATATTCATCCGTATGCCAAAATCGTCGCTGTTGTCGATCGGTTTCATCACAAAATGCTTCCTTTGTACGAAAAACATCATCAAGGATCACCGTATGTGTTACTTGAGTCATTTATGGATGAATCCAAAGGAAAGCTAGATGAAAACATTGTGCATGCATTTTCAGTGCACATTGCTCAAATGAAAGAAGGCTGTACAATTCGGCTTGGTAACGGTGAAATTGGAAAAGTGGTACAAATCAACCCACAACACATTACACGTCCAGACATAGAGATAAAAGGAGAAATTATACGTTTGATAGAGCAACCCACATGGTTTATCGATTGTGTGTTGGGTGAACAAGACGTCGAACACTTGCTTTTGTCATAAGGACACTCGTAGAGCACGTCTGCATTAAAAAACACCGAAAAACGGCATTTCCAAAAAAAAGTTGAAAAAAAGTGGTGGGAACAGTTGCAAGGGGGAATGGGATGTGATAGGATATGAAAGTCGCCGAAAAAAGGACGGAAATACACACGGATGAGCAGGAAAATGGGAAGAAGCGTCGACGTGTGGGAAGACGTAAGCGGACAGCGACGAGCAGTATGAGTGAGATGGGCAGTAGATAGGCAGTAGGGGATAGGAAGTACGAGAGCACCTTGAAAACTGAACAGCGAGTAAGGAAAACGGG
>JAULZZ010000034.1:0-3240 GCA_032117095.1 Paenibacillus sp. | reverse complement strand
GGCGATCGGCGGAAGCGATGAAGTGGTTATCCAAAGCATGTGTACCACAAAAACTGCCGATGTAGAGGCGACCGTCGCAGAAATCTTGCGTCTGGAAAAAGCAGGTTGCCAAATCGTGCGGGTGACTGTCAATCACAAGGAAGCGGCCGAAGCGATCCCGCAGATCAAATCCCAGATTTCCATTCCCCTTGTCGCCGATATTCACTTCGATTCCCGTTTGGCATTGCTCGCCATCCAAAATGGCATCGATAAGATTCGGATTAATCCTGGGAATATCGGGCGTCCCGAAAAAGTGAAAGAAGTCGTCGCGGCATGCAAACAACGAGGCATCCCGATACGTATCGGCGTGAATGCCGGCTCTTTGGAAAGACATTTGCTCGACAAGTATGGGTATCCAACGGCGGAAGCGATGGTCGAAAGTGCGCAGTTTCACATTCAATTGTTGGAGCAGTTGGATTTTCACGACATCATTGTTTCCCTCAAAGCGTCAGATGTCCCTTTGGCCATCGCAGCATATACCAAAGCAGCGCAGGTGATCCCGTATCCCCTGCATCTCGGCATTACCGAGGCAGGCACGGCATTTGCAGGTACGGTCAAAAGTGCAGCAGGTCTTGGGGTACTGTTGCATCAAGGGATCGGGTCGACGGTGCGCATTAGTTTAAGTGCGGATCCCGTCGAAGAAATCAAGGCAGCCAAAGAACTACTCAAAACATTTGGATTGTTGGCCAATGCGCCGACGCTCATCTCTTGTCCGACGTGTGGGCGACTTGATATCGACTTGTTTGCCGTCGCCAATGAAGTAGAAGCGTATTTGGAGCATGTGAAGGTGCCCATTAAGGTGTCCGTGCTTGGGTGTGCGGTCAATGGACCCGGTGAAGCGCGTGAAGCCGACATCGGCATTGCAGGGGCGCGTGGGGAAGGGATGCTATTTCGCTATGGCGAGATGGTTCGCAAAGTGCCAGAACACTTGCTTGTCAGTGAGCTAAAAACGGAAATCGATCACATCGTTGCCGTATACGAGGCGACGGGAGAAATTCCAGGACGAAAAGCACACGTTTGAATTCAGACGTGAATGGTGGAACCCGATGAAACCAAGGAGTGGCGTTATGATCATGCATTCGGCGAGGTTTGTGATCAGTGCGGTATCTTCGAATCAATACCCCCAAGACGATTTGCCCGAAATCGCACTGGTGGGACGTTCGAATGTCGGCAAATCATCGCTCATTAATAGTTTGATCCAACGCAAAAATTTAGCGCGTACGAGTGCACAGCCAGGCAAAACACAGACGTTGAACTATTACAACATTAACGAATCGATGTATTTTGTCGATTTGCCTGGATACGGGTATGCACACGTCTCACAGGATATGCGGAAACAGTGGGGACGCATGATCGACACGTACATTACGCAACGCAAGCCATTGTGTGCCGTCATGCTGTTGATCGATTTGCGTCACGCCCCAATGGAAAGCGACATTGCGATGTTTCGATGGCTTACGCATTATCATATTCGAACGTGTGTCGTCGCCACAAAAGCAGACAAAATCTCGCGTAGCAAACGCATGTTGCACGCACAGCGCATCCAACAACAGCTCGATTTCCCCAGCGATTTCCCCTTTTTCGTCTATTCTGCGGTCGAACATGCGGGACGTGATGCGCTATGGGCTTGGATCGAATCCGTGGGGACAGCACGTGTTTCGCGTGTTCCGAAAGCGGAAGTGTCTACCCATACGAAACACTGATTAAACACATTCATGCAGAGGGATTTCTTTTACGAGAAAGCAAAGGAACCTTTACCCAATAGGTTGTCTGTATTCAAACCGTGTTTAGTATGAGTACCTACGCACACGCAATATGTAAACTCCAAAAACGACATATGAGAAAAACCATTATCGAGATCAACGACGAGGAGACCGAGAACACGGATCGACTAAACGAATTGAGGAGATAGTTATGGCACAACGGTTGGAAACTCAATATGTCCATACGCGTTTAGTTTTAACCCCTCGAGAGATGACACATTTTTTAGGGTTATTGCATACGGATGGATTTACCTGTCACCTGCGCGAAAAAGAAAATGGCGACTACGTTGTTTTCTTAGCACATGCTTCGTCATCGCGCTATGAGTTTTCTTTTTCCAAAGTACAGGGGACGTACATTTATGATGGGCCACAGTATGTTACGGACGTCTTCATTGCGAATGCATGGCGACGGGTGATTGCCCTTTTTCGGGGAGATGCGACGGCTTTGCGTGTGTATCGTGCGTATACGATCGAATACGTGTATTGTGCGGGACGCGTACAAACGATTACAGAAATCACAACCAAAGGCAGACGGACGATCTATGCAGGGAAGGAGGTGACGGATGGGCATGCACAACTTTTTTATGCGAACAATATCGAGCAAGAAATCGCCTCAATTCGCCAACAAGTAGACCATGCTTTGGATGAACGGAATTTATCGGCAGATGCGCAAGCGCATAAACGCATCGATGCTCAACTGACTGTGCTCGCACAGCGATTGTTTATGTACGAAGCATAGTTGGGTCTGTATCGCATACCGCAAGTTCGCAAAGATTTTAAAGACGTAACATTGTAGCAAAACAGCGCAAAGATTGTCAATAAATTTATCAAAAATATATTTTTTTGTTTTTTTATAAAAAAACAGTTGCATTTTGATTCAAATGATGGTACTTTTACTTCTTAGTGTGACTCTTCTTGTATTTCAAAATCGACTTTCGAGTAAGAGAACGCACGCACGCTTTTTGGTTCCATTGCACCATCGCCTCGCTTTGCTCATCGAGCAGAAACGTTTCATGGATGCATGTACAATTTTTTGTCTCATGCACGTTTCTTACAGCGAGAGAGAAGCGATGACGCACAACGTGATGATGTGCTCGTACAAATGAATAGGAACCAGGATTCACTCTGGACATGGATGATCGCGAGATTGATTCCCTTGAGTAGTGAATGACGTAGGTCCTAGCGGATGAAATTGAGTAACACATTTTATTCCTAGGAAGGGGGAACCGAGAGATGGAGTACTCTACTTTCGGAAGACATGTTGCCGTTGATGTATGGGGTGTAGAATTTCACAAGTTGAACGACGTGTCCTATTTGCAATCCCAGCTTATTGAGGCGGCTGAAGCAAGCAATGCTTGCGTATTATCCGTGCAATCCAAGCAGTTTGAACCGCAAGGGGCGACGGTGTTGCTCTTATTGGCAGAAAGTCATCTTTCGA
>JAULZZ010000033.1:0-13272 GCA_032117095.1 Paenibacillus sp. | reverse complement strand
GCTCGACTCATGTTCATCATCATCCTCTCGTGGGGCTCGGGATGATTATCTCATAGGGCTAACACCCGTGATATGTGTGGATTATTTGACGCTTACTTTATATTTCCGTTGATCTCGCACTCAAGTTTGTATGTGCTGGGTACTTGCGTTTTTTCGTTCGGGTACGTGATCGTTGCTGTGAAATTTTTACAACCCCCCGCATCGCGAACCGCTTTTTCAAAATAGGGTTGATTTCCGTGGCGATTCAAAACGCTATCTTGTGGCGTGATGTTGTATGCGTTTGACACCCCCCCAAGAGAATCTGCGACCACGTGCCCTTCGTCCAGATTTTTCTTCTCTGTCCCCGGAACTTTTGCTTCATCCTCGCAATATCTCCCACTTTTCAGCACTTTTTCTGTTGCATCGATCTGTACGGTTATTTCTTCCGCAGTCACCTTGACGAGTTGACCAAAATCATTTGTAAATGCCCAATATTCACGGTTCCCGAAGCCGATGTCTACGACGACATTCTTTTCTCTTTTCCCGCTCAAATCACATGCATCCACTTCGATTTTTTGATATTTTCCCTCGATGAGTTCTGCTGCCTTTTTCTTTTTTGGAGGTTTTTGCTCTTTTTTCGCTACAGGCGCAGGTTTCTGAACTGCTTGCGTTGGGATTTCTTGGAGGCAACCGAGTAAAAAAAGCGAAAACACGAATGAAAAAACAACATTTCTTTTCAGAATAAATTTCATAGTGAAAACCCACTTTATGCGAATTTTAATGCATTTTTTAAAAATATGTGTTTTAAGCGGAGTTGAGTACGTAACCGCTTATACTAAACACTGATTGAATACAGGAATCGTATTGGTTAAAAAGAACAGTGATTTCTTGTAAAATGAGGCTCTTGGTAGGGACGTTTTTAATCAGTGTTTAGTATTAATTTGCATACATACGAATAGGATGCGCTGTATTGCGACGATCGATATATGGAAAATATTACCTTATTCATTGAAGTTTTGCATAACCAAAATCCCGATCAAAAGCACGACACCAGATGACGACGGTGTTGTATACGGTGATGTCTATGGCAGAGTCCAAGACGTAGTTTTGATCCCCAATATTTCCTTTGAGTACGGATACCTTGATGCCTTCAGATGTTTTTCCGCCTTCTTTAGCAAGGTAGACGAATAAATCGGGGCCGTTCGTTGTCTCGAAGTTTTCGAGTCGTACATACCGTGTGCCATCGACGGTGAAAACTTTGGCTGTTCCCGATGTTTTGTAACTGCGCACGCCATTGACAAATGTGCCCGTCCACGTTTGGGGTGTTTCCGTGGCGATCGCCGATTCATCTTTTTGTCTCGGTGAAGCTGGCAAAGGGTCAGGCATCACGGGCGATGGTGAAACGACAGGGGGGAACTGGGGGTCAGCAGGGGGATTCGTATTTTTTTCAGCGGATGATGCAGGTTTTTCATAGGGCATATGTGGGACTTCTATCGTTGTTTCGACGACTTCACGCGGTGGAGGGGCAGAAGTTGACGAGGAGACCGTGGATTCGGTTTTTGTTGGCGTGATTGCTTTTTTACCCGTGGTAGAGGCAGGGGGTTGGTCGGTAGAGGGCGATGGAGTTGTCTTTTCGTTTGCTTTTTCTGTAGCGGATAATGGCGTCTCGTCGCTTGTCATTTTGGGGTTCACTGTAGGGGATGATTCTTTTTTACGGACATCCGATTCATTTTTGGGGATGTCTGGGGTTGTTTTTATGGAAGAGGGGTCGGAGATCATAGGGGGGAATTCACCTAGATTTTCTCCTGTTTTCTTCGGCATGATTGCATCGAGATTGTCTGCTTTATCGGTAACATTTGTCGAAATGGGCAACGCGTCATGGACCACGGTATTCGTCCACAATGGGGAAAGCAACCACCAACCTCCCCAACCCGCACCGACGACGACAACGACTGTAGTGACTTTCATCCATTTGTTCATTCGTGATCCCTCCTGTGTTATTGGGATTCGTATTGTCATAGAACAAATAAATTATAACACAAAGCAGTGTGTGAATAAAATGGGTATTAAAACGCGCATTTTCTTTGTTTAGAAAATAAAATAAACTCTCCTTTTTTAGGAGAGTTTATTAGGTTTAAGGCTTGGTTGTTCGGATGGTCGGCTCGTGCGAAGCGTTCGGATTTGTCGCAGATTGGGTCGGATACGGTAACGTTTGCAAGTCTGTCAGATCAACGAGCTGATTGGCTTTGAGCATATGCTCGGACAGCGTATACAATACATCTTTGACGAGCAATGCTCGCTTGACTCTTTTCGTCTGATCATAACCGTACGTGCCACTTTTGAGGAGATCTTCGTCACTGAGGTGGGTGATGCGCCCACGCAACTCAAACCCGTTCGTTGCATTGAGGTGGTATACATAAGCCCCTTGATACACAAACTGACCGTATTGCGGAAACTGTTCGGTGATGACGTTCTTTTTCTCGGGGATTTCGTACAAGTCTACGGGGAAAGCCAGTAGTCCCGTCTCTTTCCAAAAAAGCAATGCTTTGTGGTTTTGCAGTACGTCTGAGTGTGTGCCACGATCGCCGATCACTTTTTTGAATTTTTCTTTTGGGTTTGTTACATCGGATACGTCGAAGAGTGCGATTTTCATCCCCTGATAATAGGCGGTCGTTTCATCGCCCCCCCATGATTTTGTGGGGAGTTCGATCGTTTCTTTGCCGAAGCCAATGAGGTGGTTTTCATCAAAGGGGTGCAAATAGTCGCTATATCCTGGAATTTTTAGTTGCCCCAATACGGTAGGTTTGTTGGGTTCACGCAAATCGAGCACGAATAACGGATCGACATTGCGAAACGTCACCATATACGCACGTGGCCCAATAAAACGCACAGCATAGATGCGTTCCCCAGGGGCGAGTCCAGTCAAAGCACCGATCACTTTCAGTTGTTCATCAATGACATACAGCTGATTGTCCGAGGTGTTGGCTCCTTGCCCCCACATCTCTCCTGCGGTCGTGGCAATACGAAAATAGCCGTCGTGTTCATCCATGGAAAATTGATTTAAGATTTTCCCAGGCACATGCGTTTGTCCCACGTACGTCGTCGTGCCTGCATCAAGTCGAAATTTGTAAACGTGCGTCCCCCATATATTTTGAAGTGAAGTCGCTTTCGTGTCCCATGTCGTTGTGGCAACATACAGGTGGCGTTTGGAGGCGTAAATCGCTTGTCCCGCCCCCATATACGCTTGGATATGCAAGGGATCTTGCGGGCGATCGATAGAAAAAGCCCCGATGAGCATCATGCTCGTCTCTTTGCTCTCTGGGAAATACTGAATTTTACGCAACGGAATTTTTTCGTATGATGGTTGTGGGATGCTGTCAAAATAGAGCGGTTCAAATGTGGCGGGCTGTGGAGGTGTTGTCTGTTCAGTGGGGCAATTTTCACACCATACGCGTGGAACGTTGTAAAAGTTGGATTTGTTGCTGATCACATACACCGTGCGGTCAATTTTTCGCGTACTCACCAAAGTCCCTTCTTGTTCAAGCGTTCGTATGCGTTCTAGTTGACCCGCAGCAGACAACGCATATACGAACGTTTTGATCGTTGTGCGGGGCCACTCGATGGGTAGGATGCGTACGCTCTTTCTTTCAGGACGGATTTCATCTGCTCCTTTTACGGGCACATCCCCTGCAATGGGCATTGTTTGCTGACCAATGACGACGAGGTGCGTGTCATCCATATACAGCTCAATGGGTTGAAACGACTCCGCCGTATAATCGATCGTGGCGGTGATCTTGGCTTGGGCGCGTTGGGAAATGTCGGTCACGAGGACGCGTCCAGCTGAAATTTGGGCGAGCAACTTTCCATTCGTCTTCACTTCGTCTGCTTCATCGACGCCCATGACTTGGACGTTCGTAGGGGAATACGCCGTTGTTTCTGAAGTGGCTGGGGGTACAGTGGGAGAAGCGGTGGCGGTCGCAGTCGCTTCGGCACGATCCCGTGTCATCGGGCCTGTTGGCAGTGCGATTTGCATTTTTGTGGAATTTTCGTTGTTTTCTAGCCATTTTTGGAACGCTTGTTCTGAATCAAAGGTCGGGAGTGCGATCGGATCACGGATCGCAATGCGTTGGGCGTATGCATCCCAGGTGACGATTTTGCCGAAAATTTCAACCAATGGGCGCAAGGGCACCATCGTGATCCCTTGGGATACGTACGGTGCGACCTCCATGGTTACCATTTTTCGATCAAACCGTTCAATCGTACGTTGTCCGATCGTCACCGTCGCCGTCTGGTCTCCCCGTGTGAGCACGATGCGTTGTCCTCGGTGATCCGCTTGTGTCGCGGTGGAAACCGTCGTCTCGGCGACCCATGTGACGGTTGCCCCGAGGGAGCGGGAGAGATCCCGGAGCGGGACGGTCGTCGTTCCTTGCACGATGCGTGGCGGGGCACTGAGTGCAAGGGGTTTTTCTTGGAAAACGATGTGGAGTGGGGATGTTGGCGGTGCAGTGAACGCCGTATGAATAAAATCGCCGTTGATCGATGTTGCCAACAGCATGGTGATTCCGATACCAAAAGAGATAACCGCACGAAAGGCGATCGAGCGAACGATTTTCATCATAAAATACCTCCTGAAAAATGATGGGGAGTGCACGGACAGTCGTTGCTCATTTTACGCATTGCATGGGAAGGGAGTTGCGCATGCCGTTGTTTTGCAAGGCGGCGCTACGGGCGCGGACGTACTGCGAGGAGTCGGATTTGCCCCCAAGGGGCTACGGCAACGGTCGCTACGAGTGCACCTGCTTGTTGTTCGAGCCAAAGGCCCGTTCCTTCGGGGACATAATACCGTTCGATCCCGTATTGGATGAGTTGCCTATCATTTTTAGCAATTGTACCGCGGAGGATGACTTCATGCGGTTTGGCTTTCGGACGTTGGGCATAAAAACCGGCTGGAACATAATACGCACCTTCGGGAGAGAGCACCGTATACACGGGATCAGTATGAGGGGGGAAGGGCGGATCGGACGATTTCCAGCGTGTTGCATCGAATGTATTCATTGCATACCGTAAGATCACGAAATCCCCATACAAGATGTCACGCGGATCGACAGGAATCGTCTGGATGTCGATCTTTTTGCCCCACCAAACCGTGGCGTGATTGGAGAGGGCAACCGCACTGACGATGCACAGTTGTACAAAGAGCAACGCATAAAACAGCACGGTTCGTCGAGATTGTTGTCGTATCCAGCGCATTATCCCACCCCCCCTTTGTCGTCATGGAGCACTTGTTTGCGCTTGCGCGAAAGTACGACACTGAGTCCGAACAACAAAAGCCCCCCGACGATAAAAACCAAAGATTTATCCATAAAATCCCACGCCAGTTGAAAAAAAGCGACCGTCGTAGTGAGCAAAAACAGCGCAGTTCCGACGCCGATGCGTTGACGGTGGGCGAGAGCATACCCTTCCAACAATATTGCAATGGCGTATGCCCACATCACCAATAGCATGACGTATCCGACCCAAGGAAGGAGAAATTCAAAAAAACGGTCGCTGTTGCTCCCCACACAGACGACGAGCCACGGGAGAAAGACGAGCCAGTCTAACAGGTGACGTTGGCGGTTGGCGCGTATTTTTAAGTAAATCGATACGCCAAACACGATCGCCCATAAAAGGAGAAAAATCACAAGTTGTTGTGGGGGGAAGTCTAACAGAGATTGTAGGTCATCGAGTACCCTAAACGTGGCGAATACCGCAAGCGTACTGCAGAACACCACGATGGCAATGACAGGAACGAAGAAAGCATTGCGATAAGCAGACGTGGTTGGGAAATCTCCGAGCATGTACAAAAACGCCAGGATTAGAAAGAAAAAACTACCAGAAACGTTGCCCTCGTATGCGGTGAGCACGAGGATACTTTGGAGTACCCCCGTGAGTGTGAAGACGACGACCAACGCAGCGGGGATGTTGCGCTTATGCAACAAAAATGGCACGCTACTGAGGGCGAGCAACCCGATCGTAAACCAACTGACGTTCGAAAATGCCACCACACTGTACAATTGAGCGACATTGAGCAACAAAAGGGCGATCACGCCCAAAAAGGCACTGCGATACAAAAAAGCGAGCAATAGCCCCGCCATCGCCCATACAATCATAGACAGCGCGTGATGCGCCACCATGTGGTACATTTGTCCGACGAGGACAATCGAGCCACCAAATAAAAATAGTCCGACGGCGATCAATCCCAAACCAAAATAACGTTGGTTTTTCTCGTATATACGCTGTCCCATCGCATACGCCACGGTCATGAGAGAAAGCAACATCGTGATACGCAACCATTCGTGAATGTGTTGCCAGTTGGCGGCGACGTAGCTGAGGGCGCCTAATCCGATCAAAATACTCGCAAGAAGGGGTAACATTCTCGGTGATTTGTCTGCGGTGTATAGTGATTTTATCTCTTCTAGCTGGTGCGACGTGATGATCCCCTGTGCGATCCAACGCTCGCCTTCTCGAGCGAGCCAACGTTTTGTCATCGTCTGCCACGCCTCCTACACAATCACACGTTTTGTTTTGTAGTAGTATACCACGCAATCTCCGTTTAGAATAGGGGACAGGTGAATCGGTGAACATTAGGGGCGAGGAAGGGGACAAAATTTTTTGGGGAAGGA
Source organism: Paenibacillus sp. (assembly GCA_032117095.1). Lineage (GTDB taxonomy): Bacteria > Bacillota > Bacilli > Paenibacillales > YIM-B00363 > REEB470. Next base: position 6,631 of record JAULZZ010000033.1, on the reverse strand, counting down.
ATGGGAGGAAAGCATGAGGAGGGGTACCGAGCCGTGCACATGTGGGCGCCTCCATCCCGTGCATGCTACGCATAAATATATGCAAAAAATGCGGATGTTTATGGCAAAATGATTTTTCACAAATTGGGGCATAGAGGTGCCCATGTTATACGCATCACCGCTTGAAAACATGTACACAGAGAGCCACATTTTGCGAGAAAGCAAAAGGCGGTTCAACCAAGGCGGAAAGGCGTATCCTTTCCGCTGGGGGAGTTGGTTTGCAACCGCGACGCATATCAGAAGACGCTTTGTGTTTAAATGATGTACCATACAAACAACCCGACCATGATGGATTGAAACACCAATTTGAAGATTACACTAATGAAAAAGCCGACCAATGAGCCGAACCCGACTTTTAGCAAGTGGCGTACATCTTTTGAGGTGTTCATCTCGCCGAGCAAGGAACCGAGGAAGGGACCGAGAATAATCCCGAACATGGGGATGAGAAAAGGGCCGAGGATAAGCCCGACGTTCGTTCCTGTCACTGATGCGCGACTGCCCCCACTACGTTTGACAGCAACAGAAGTGATGACATACTCAGCAACGACGATGATGATCAACAGTGCGGTTTGGATGATCCAAAAGGTTGCGTCTAATGGGAAGAAACCGAAAAACAAGCCATACACGATAAACCCAATGAAGATCGCAAATACCCCTGGTAAGACCGGGAACACCGCACCGAGCATCCCGACCACCAGCAATGCGACGACAATGAACCAGCCGAGCGAATCTTTCCAAAGTTCGTTGTAAAAAAACTCCAATGGAAATGCCCCTTTCGGTAAAATTTTTTATGAATTGTGCATGCCATTGTGCCCCGTATCAACCAAAACGCCCTGAAACGTAGTCTTCTGTCCGCTGATCTTTGGGGTTGGAAAACATCGTTTTTGAATCGGTATATTCTACGAGTTCTCCATGCAGAAAAAAACCAGTTCGATCGGACACGCGCGCAGCTTGTTGCATGTTGTGTGTCACCATGACGATCGTGAATTTCGTACACAATTCCTTGACCAATTCTTCGATCTTCAGTGTGGAAATGGGGTCGAGTGCGGAAGTCGCTTCGTCCATCAGCAAAATGTCTGGATTGACTGCCAATGCTCGTGCAATGCACAGACGCTGTTGTTGCCCCCCGGATAAACTCAAGGCAGAACGGTGCAGGTAATCTTTTACTTCATCCCATAACGCTGCACTGCGCAAACTTTCTTCGACGACGTCGTTGAGCAATCCCTTGTTGCGGGTGCCATGCAAGCGAGGACCAAAAGCAACATTGTCATAAATCGATTTGGGAAACGGAGTCGGTTGCTGGAATACCATGCCGACTTTTTTTCGTAAAATTTCGACATCGACAGAAGGACTATAAATGGACACATTGGCAATCGAGATCGTCCCTTCGATGCGCACGTCGGCAATGCGATCATTCATCCGGTTAATCGTACGCAACAAGGTGGATTTTCCACAGCCAGAGGGCCCGATAAATGCCGTAATTTCTTTTTCAGGAATGTGCATGGTGACGTTTTTGAGTGCTTGGTATGCACCATAAAATAAATTCAGTTGGTTCACATGGATGAGTGGTTTCATGACGCAGTACCCTCCTTTGATGCTTTCGCTACTTTTTGTAATATTTGTTGCGGATGGAGATAGCAAGGGCATTCATCATCAATAACAAAATGAGCAACACCATAATCCCGGCTGCGGCCAAATCGTGAAATTCTACTTGGGGGCGACTCACCCAGTTGTAAATTTGGATCGGCAACACGGTAAATTGGTCAAGTACGGACGACGGTAAAAAAGAGACAAAGGTGAGTGCACCGATCATGACGAGCGGTGCGGTTTCGCCAATCGCACGGGATACAGCCAAAATCACCCCCGTCAAAATCCCTGGAATCGCAGAGGGCAACACGGCCCCTTGAATCGTTTGCCACGGAGTCGCTCCCAGCGCGAATGCGGCATCTCGTCGGGAATTTGGCACGGCACGAATCGCTTCGCGCGCGGCCACAATAATGATCGGCAATATGAGCAACGTCATCGTAAACGCCCCTGCAAGCAAGCTGCGTTCCAACTGCATGCCGCGTACAAACAACGTCAAACCAAGGATGCCGTATACGATCGAAGGCACGCCGGCCAATGTACTGATGTTCGTCTGAATGAGGCGGGTCAGCCAATTTTTCTGCGCATATTCTTCAAGGTAAATCGCCGCCCCGACACCGAGCACAAAAGAAAGCGGTGCCATGATCCATACCATCAGTAACGTACCGACGATCGCAGATTTCAACCCTGAGTTCTCGGGCCGTCGTGACGGGAAATTCTCGAATAATTCGGGGCGAAACATGCTCCAACCGTGCACGACGACATCGATCAACAACGCCATTAAGGCAAAAATGCCGATGGAGGTGGCGATTAAAAACAAAACATGAAAGACGAAATTCCACTGGCGTCGCCGTTGAATTTGTACGTGTTCTACATCGGATGAAAAATGAGCGGGGGGTGGCGAGGGAGGAGGCGTAGATTGCATTGCGGGAGAAGCCATCGTCTAATACACCTCCCGAAATCGTTTGGCAATCGAGGAGGCGAGAATATTGAGAAAAAACGTAATGATAAATAGTGTCAAACCGACCGCAAAAATAGAACCATAGATGATCGAACCGTGCGGCGTATCGCCAAGACTCACTTGGACGATGTATGCGGTCATCGTCTGGATGCTATCTAACGGATTGGCGGTGAGCTGGGGGGTAGCTCCCGCGGCGACGGTCACGATCATCGTTTCTCCGATCGCCCGTGAAAAAGCGAGCACGAAAGAGGCGACGACACCAGATAAGGCCGCAGGCAAAATGACCTTGATGGCCACTTCAAACTTCGTCGCCCCGAGGGCATACGCCCCTTCACGCAAACTATTCGGCACAGCGCGCATCGCATCTTCACTCAATGAAGCGACGATGGGGATGATCATGATGCCGACGACAATGCCCGCACTCAACGCATTAAACAGCCCCAAATCAGGAATAAAATTCCTGAGCAGGGGCGTCACAAAACTTAACGCAAAAAAACCATAGACGATCGTCGGGATGCCTGCCAACACTTCAAGAATGGGCTTAATGGTTTTGCGGAGACGTTCGGGGGCATACTCACTCAAATAAATCGCCGCCGCCAATCCAAGAGGAAGGGCAACCAACGACCCGATGACCGTAATCATCATCGTGCCACCGAGCAAGGGCAACACGCCGTAGCTCACGGGCTCAATGAGCGGGGCCCAACGCACGCCCCCAAAAAAATCGAGTATCGGGACAAGAGAAAAAAATTGAATGGACTCGGTAAAAAGAGTCACTACGATGCCGATCGTCGTGAGTACGGAAACGAGCGTACAGACGACGAGAAACATCGGAACGATCCGATCGACGAGATAAAGTTTGTTGCTCTTAAATACGAGGGCATCTGCATTGTGGGCGTTCATGATGTTCACTCCTTGACCATTGAACTGCAAAAAAGAAAGCCTCATAAATTATATCATTTACGAGGCTTGTTTTCTATCATGCAAGGGTAAAAATTCATTTCTCGTTTCATCATTGTCTGTATTTCTATTGAATTTTCGCTAAATCTTCGTCGTATTTTGCTTGGGGCAATTCGATGTAGCCGACTTCACGCGCGAGTTTGCCGACGTTTTTTAGGTAAAATTCCGTGAATGCTTTTACTTCAGGACGAGAAATTGCTTTTTTGCTCACGTATACGTACAATTCACGCGAGAGTGGCGCATACGTTCCGTCGCCAATCGTGGTTACACTAGGCGCAATCGCTCCTTTGCCGTTGTCAATGGGCACAAGTTTTAGCTTATCCATGTTTTCTTCATAGTACGCAAAACCAAAGTATCCGATTGCATTTTTTTCGCCTGAAATGCCTTGCACGAGGGTGTTGTCGTCTTCACTAAACGTCACTTGGGCGTCGTTGCGAAATGCCTGAGCTTTGCCATTGATCGCTTCGGTAAAGTAGTCAAATGTCCCAGAATCTGCACCCGGTGAGAAAATTTTGATGGGTTCATCCGGCCACGCTGCACGCACGTCTTTCCACGTCTTCACGGTACTGCCAGGCTTGAATAGGGTATTGAGCTCTGCCACGGTGAGAGAATCAACCCAATTGTTCGAAGGATGTACAAGCACAGACAATCCATCATACGCAACGGCAAGTTCCAAATATTCTACGCCATTTTTTGTGCACAACTCTTTTTCTGAAGATTTTATGAGACGCGAAGCGTTGCTCATCGCCGTTTCGCCCGCACAAAACCGTTTGAACCCGCCGCCTGTACCAGACACCCCGACAGGAACCCGCACATCTGCGTATGCCTTCCCAAACTCCTCCGCAACGGCTTCGGTGATCGGATACACCGTACTCGAACCGTCCACATCAATGGTACCTGTGAGTTGCGTGCCTGCATCGTCGGATTTGGCACACCCCGCTAGCAACGCTACACAAGCAAAAACCATGAACCATGTCCGCATGATCGCATCTCCTCTACGTTGTATGATGATTACTTTACGAGTATACATGCAAAATGTTAAGTGAATATCGCATATTTGTAAAATATGATTAACAAGTAAAACGAAAACCGCCCTTACGTCATGCGCAAAGGGCGGGAGGCGGGTAAAAATACAAAGTCTATAGGCACTTTGATAATTTTTTAAGTGGATCTGTAATGACGAAAGGTTTCCCATTATTGCCAGTGCATGCGGTCACTTTGTTGAGCGTATTGAATGTTTGTTGTGTCATCTTCTGTGGTATGTTGTTCACAGAAACAGTTTTGTTTGTTTTCATGGCTTCCATTACAAGTGTATTGAGCCAGTTGAAGTTTTGCTTCGTAATTTTAATCACCGGATTAGGTATACGGATCGAAGGGTCGAGCACTGCAACAACATGGCATGTGTTTTTAGTTGATTTTTGTAATATTTTATTTAGATTTTCGATATCTTGTTTGGTCTTAATGGGGATGGGTTTGTGCGGCGAAGGGCACCGTTTGCTGTTCTGGATATTCTGTAAGGCGTTTGAGTCGATCAATTGTTGATATGCGGGAATTGGTTTGACTTTACTTTTGTTGGCATGTACGGTCGTGGATAGTCCAAAGCACAGCAGTCCTCCGATTGCGCAGAGGCACAGTGCTTTTTGGAACGGTTGGATGAAATGCGGTTGTGTACGTAGCATGATGGTCTCCTCCATGATAAAGATGATTTTTGAAAATGCTCGCTTGGTGCAATTGCTCAATGGTTATCAGTATAACAAAAAGTACAACGTTTGTAAATTGCATATCTAAATGGATTATAAAAAAAATTATCAATTAATTTAAATTAACCTATTCTTATGTGGTGTGATCAAGCGATGAGACGCACAACGTGGTGCGTTGCCGACGGCGACGACGCATGAGCCATTGCAGAAGCGGAAATCCGCAAAGCAGAAGGAGAGGCAGTTGTGCACGAATTGGCACGTCTTATACTAAACACTGATTAAGAACGTCTATACAGAGCGTTTTCTTTTACGAAAAAACACAGTGGATGGATGTATTCAAATCGTGTTTAGTCTTACGATGTGCGCCTTATTTTTTGTGCGTTTTCGGATGTGCAGGGCAGCGTATTTTTGATTTTTCGTATTTTATTGATTCGTATGCTATGATGGCGATATGTCCTCATTCCATATTGAAAACATACTTGTGCAGAAGGATGCCTTTTGAGGAAAAGCAAAGGGCGGTTTAACCGAGGCGGAAAGGCGTAGAATTTCCACTGAAAGGATATGGTTTGAAATCGCATTTCGTATTAAGACATCTAAGGGAGAGAACGATATGGCTATTTTTTTAGGTGTTATCGCCTTTGTAGTGGTGCTTGATCAGACGACCAAATGGGCGATTGTCACGTCTCTCACAAAAGGGGAAATTATCCCCGTATGGGGATCATTCTTGAGTCTTACGTCTCATCGGAATGCGGGGGCGGCGTGGGGGTTGCTCAATGCGTATCCTACGATGTTGTTGTTCGTCACGAGTGGCATGATTTGTGCGATTGGATATGTGTGGTGGCAAGCGATTCGTCATCGTATGCGTGGGCGTGCGTGGGCGTTGTCCTTCGTCTTGGGTGGGGCGCTAGGGAACGTCCTCGATCGATTTCGCTTGGGTGAAGTCGTCGATTTTGTGCGAATCGTTTTCGATTTTTCTTCGCTTGGTCTCGATTGGCAGTACGCATACCCGATTTTTAACGTCGCAGATATGACGATTGTATGTGGTGTTGTGGGCATGGGATGGGTGTTATTCATGGAAGACAGACAGCAAAATAAGGCGCAACGGATGGCGCAACAAGGGGAGGGCGTCTGAGGAGATGAACATGGAAGCGGAAGAACCCGTCAGTTTCGCTGTCGCACAACAGCATCACGGGGAACGGCTCGATGTGTACTTGTCGTCGCTGGGCGCATATTCTCGAGCACAGTGGCAACAATGGATTCGACAAGGACACGTGACGATCGCAGGGCAGCAGGTAAAACCGAGCCATCGTTTGACGACAGGTGAAATGTTGGAAGTTTCTTTGCCCGCACCGCAAGAAGTGGAGATACAGCCTGAACACATTCCATTAGA
>JAULZZ010000032.1:0-24261 GCA_032117095.1 Paenibacillus sp. | reverse complement strand
ATGTTGTCACGAATGCGAATGACGGGAACGAGAATGCCCAAATCCAGTGCACATTGACGGCGAATCATGATGATCCGATCTAACAAGTCTCCGCCTTGTTGCTGATCGGCGAGGGGAATGAGTCCGTACCCAAACTCAAATTCGATCGGGTCTACTTTGAGCAATGAAATGACGTTTTCTGGATTGCGCACGTCTTGTATGTGCTGTTCCTCCACTTGTTGTTGCACTTCGGTGACTTGTTGTTTCATGATTTTGTCGATGCGAAAAGCGACAAACGACATCGCCGCTGCGGTAGGCAACGTGGACAAAGGCCCAATCGGGGTAAAAAAACCAAGAAATAACACGGTTCCCGCCACGATGTACAACAAGCGCGGATAATGAAACAATTGGGTGGTCAATTCTGTCGCCAAATTGCCTTCTGTCGCCCCGCGGGTCACGATGAGCCCAGCCGCCGTAGAAATGAGCAATGCAGGAATTTGACTGACTAGTCCATCCCCGATCGTCATCACGGAATACCGCTCAATTGCCTCGCCAAACGGCATCCCGTTCATCGTCATCCCAATGACCAAGCCCCCGAGCAAATTGACGAACAAAATGATAATCGAAGCGATCGCATCGCCTTTGACAAACTTGCTTGCTCCGTCCATCGAACCGTAAAAATCTGCTTCCTGTTCAATTTTCCGTCGTCTATCCCGTGCCTGTTGCTCGTTAATAAGGCCTGAATTTAAGTCGGCATCAATACTCATCTGTTTTCCTGGCATCGCATCCAACGTAAATCGTGCGCCGACTTCGGCGACACGTTCGGACCCTTTTGTAATGACAATAAACTGCACGATGACCAGAATGAGAAAAACGACGAATCCGACGGCAATGTTATCCCCTGCGACGAATGAGCCGAACGTCTCTACGACTTTTCCCGCTTCCCCCTCTGCCAAAATATTGCGTGTCGTCGAGATGTTGAGTGCAAGTCGAAACAACGTCGTAATGAGCAACAGTGCAGGAAAAATGGAAAATTGCAACGGATCTTGTGTATTCATCGCCACGAGCAACATGGTCATCGCCAACGCAATGTTGATGATGAGCAGAAAATCGAGCACGTGTACGTTTATGGGCAACACCATCATCAAGACGATGCTCAATATGCCAATGAGTACGGCAAGGTCTTTTGGTTTCACCGCTGCCACCTCCTCCTGAGATCATCGCTCATCGTGACGACTTCCGCTTCACTTTGTACACGTACGCCAACACTTCAGCGACCGCTTGGAACAGCTGTGGCGGGATGGACTGTCCGATTTCTACTTGGGCGTACAATGCTCGTGCCAACGGTTTGTTTTCCATCTGCACAATATGATGCTCCTTGGCGACTTGTTTGATCTTCAATGCGATCCAATCGACGCCTTTGGCGACAACGAGCGGCGATGTCATGTTCGTTTCGTTGTAAGAAATCGCCACGGCATAGTGCGTCGGATTCGTAATGATCACATCGGCTTTGGGCACGTCTTGCATCATGCGTTGCATCGCCATTTTCCGCTGTTTTTCTCGAATTTTCCCTTTGATCAGCGGATCGCCTTCGGTCTTTTTGTACTCGTCTTTGATCTCTTGTTTGGACATGCGAATGCTTTTTTCGAACTCGTACCGCTGATACAAATAATCCAACAAAGCGACGAAGAGCAAAATTCCCCCGATCCACAAACCGAGCTTCATCGTCACCGCAGCAATAAAATCAAAAGACGACTCCACAGGCACGCGACCCAATTTCATCACAGTAAACCGCTCATTCCACAGCAACAAAAAAGACACGCCTGCAATCACAGCAATTTTGATGAGCGACTTGACCATTTCCATCAAGGCACGCAAAGAAAAAATTTGCTTGATTCCCTCGATAGGATTGAGTTTCTCAAGGTTCATCTTCAACGGCTCTACGGTAAACAAAAACCCATATTGTAAAAAACCCGAACTGAGTGCCAATACGACGCCCACCCCAAATACCGGCGCGAGTAACAACAACGATTCGAAGATCAGCTCCCCAAACAACGTCGTCACTGCAAACGGCGTCACTTCTTTTGATACGCCTTCTACGAGCCGTAAAGAGAACATGTTTTTCAAATGTTCCCCCATATACGAGCCGTACACCGCCAACAACGTAAATGCTCCGACCATCAACAACGCACTTGGCACTTCCATACTGCGAGCAACTTGTCCTTTTTTTCTCGAATCTTCGCGTTTTTTGGGAGTTGCGGGTTCTGTTTTTTCTTCGGCGAACCATTGCAGGTCCATCCGTAGCCGTTCACGCATGTTTCGTTTCCTTTCTTATGAAGACCGCACGTGTTGCAACAACGTATACATCGCTTCAAACATCGTCGCAAACAACGACTCAAACAACCCAATAAATCCGGGAATTAGCAACAAGGTGACGACGAACCCGATCCCAATTTTCAGCGGAATGCCAATGACGAAGATGTTAAACTGCGGGGCCGTTTTCGCCAAAATCCCCAACGCCACGTCGATCAAAAACATCGCCACGACCAACGGAGCTGCCATCTGAAACGCCAACATAAAAATCGTACCCAACTGTGTAAACAAGACGCTCGTCACATGCCCCGATGCCCATGCGCCAAACAAAGGGTGGTCCAATGGCACCAAGGCAAAACTATCTAGCACGGCACGAATGAGATAATGATGCGCATTGAGTGACAAAAACAACAGCATCGCCACCATATATTTGAACCCGCCAAACAGCGGACTCGGGGCCCCGCTCATCGGATCAATGACATTGGCAATGCCAAACCCCATTTGCAAATCAATGAACGACCCTGCGAGCTGAATGGACACAAAAAACAAGTAGGCTACGAACCCCAGTACGATGCCCAATACGGTTTCACGCACGATGCGCAATACATATGTACTGTCAAACGCCATCTGTGGTACGTCGGGCAAGGCAAAGACGATCGTAAAAGAAACGTATGCGGCCAACCCGATGCGAAACGTCGTCGGCACGGCATTGCGTGCAGCAAAAATGGGCACGACGAGAAAAAATCCTGCGATCCGGCAAAACACAAGTAAAAAATGAGGCAGTGCGGTGACGATCGATTCGACCATGGCGATCGACTCCTACTGAATGTAGCGATACAAATTGTTAAACAACTGATACGTATAATCGACCAACTTGGTGAGAATCCACGGTCCACAAAACATAATTGCGGCAAACACCGCCACAATTTTGGGGACAAACGCCAACGTCTGCTCTTGAATTTGCGTCGTCGCTTGGAAAATACTAATGATCAACCCAACGACCAACGCCACGACCAACATCGGAGCACTCACGACGAGCGTCGTATAAATCGCTTCCCCTGCAATCCGAACTACCGCATCTGACCGCAAACGAGATCACGTCCCTTCTGTTGCACGTCCTACGGGGTCAAATGAAAACTCAACAACAGTGACTTGACGATCAGATGCCACCCATCGACGAGAATGAAGAGCAAAATCTTAAACGGCAATGAAATAATCACGGGGGGCAACATCATCATCCCCATGGCCATGAGCGTGCTAGACACAATCATGTCGATGACCAAAAACGGCACAAAAATCATAAACCCCATTTGAAACGCAGATTTGAGCTCACTGATGGCAAACGCCGGCAACAAAGCCGTCAATGGAATTTCGGCGACTGTTTTTGGTTTTTCCATTTTTGCATAGTTCAAAAACAACAGTAAATCTTTTTCACGCGTTTGCTTGATCATAAAATTTTTCATCGGCAACGCCGCTTTGTCTAACGCTTCCATCTGCGTCAACTTGCCATTCAAGTACGGTTGCAACGCCTGTTCATTGATTTGTCCCAGTGTCGGCGCCATCACAAACAACGTCAAAAACAATGCCAACCCGATGAGTACAGGATTGGGAGGCATTTGTTGCGTCCCAAGAGAAGTACGCACAAACCCCAGTACAATGATAATCCGTGTAAAACTCGTCATCATGATTAAAATCGACGGTGCTAAGCTCAGGACGGTCAACATCAACAACACCGTGAGCGTAGAACTGACTTCACCCGGCGTGCTGGCATCGCCAATGGTGATGCCGACTTGGGGGAGCGGTGTGGCTGCGTCAGCGTTTCCTGTCCCCATCCATCCGATCAACCCGAACATGAATAAAAATAACCAACGTACTTCTCGTAGGCGCATTACGGTTCCCATGGCGGTTCCTGCCGTCCTTTGTTTTGCTCCATATGCCCCATATGACGGGAAGAAATCACAGCACCACGCAATTTTTCGGTCACGATGCGCCGCATGTCCTCATCTTCGGCTGGCTGTTCCAATGAGTTGTGCGAAAAACGTCGTTGTATCCATCCTTGTACCCACGACATGAATGGTGCGGGAGGGGGAGTGGGCAATGCGAGTGCTTCTTGTAACCGTGTCCGTTCGTGTTGGTCACTCACTTTGTCTAACAAAGTTACTTCATTGCCTACCCCGATAATGTACATGTTTTCGCCAATATGTAATACATGTACCGTTTTATGGGGCGCAAGTACGATGGTCGCTTCGAGGTGTAGCGGGCGGCCTTGCCTCATCGCATGTCGTTTCCCAGACACGTAGCGACTCAACAACACAATGAGTCCAATGATTACCGCCATCGCCACGATCATCGTGAGCATATTGCCAAACCACGATGAGGACACGTCGCCCATCGGGAGCGTTTGATCGGGCGGATTCACGTTTATCGTCCTAACGTCTTTTTGATCGCTTCGAGTACCCGATCCGCTTGGAACGGCTTGACAACAAAGTCTTTTGCCCCCGCTTGGATCGCGTCGATGACCATCGCCTGTTGTCCCATGGCAGAGCACATGATAACTTTTGCGGTGGAATCGAGTTGTTTGATGATTTTCAACGCTGCAATGCCGTCCATCTCAGGCATCGTGATGTCCATGGTCACAAGGTCAGGCTTGCACTCTTTGTATTTGTCCACCGCTTGTGATCCGTCACACGCTTCATCAACGACAACATAGCCATTTTTTGTCAAAATATCTTTGATCATCATCCTCATAAACGCTGCATCATCCACGACCAAAATTCGGTTACTCATCACGAATCATTCCTTTCGAGGGTATCGGTTTGGAGGCAGTCGGCTTGCCTCGTCCATGTGTATCTGGGCACCACTTAGCCCTGATACGGGATTTCTGTTGTAGTCACGCCTCGTCCATGTGTATCTGGGCACCACTTAGCCCTGATACGGGATTTCTGTTGTAGTCACGCCTCGTCCATGTGTATCTGGGCACCACAGCTGTTGTTTTTACTCTTTATTGCAATTTTTGGATACGTTCCATCGGGCTAATAATGTCTGTCACCCGTACTCCAAAATTTTCATCGATAACCACCACCTCTCCTTTAGCAATGAGTTTATTGTTGACCAACACATCGACGGGCTCGCCGGCGAGTTTGTCGAGCTCAATAATAAACCCTTGGGACATTTCCAAAATGTCGCGGATTTGACGCCGTGTTCGCCCGAGCTCTACGGTGACTTGCAGCGGAATGTCCAACAGCAAGTTTAAGTTCGGATTGCCAGCTACCGTTTGTTGCACGCGCGACAAGTCCGAAAATTGCGCCGTTTGAACAGCACGGGGAGGGGCTGGTTTCATGGTGTGCATGTCCATCGGAGGCGATGGTGCATGCGTACCGTGAGACGACGCAACAGAGCCGTGAACCGATGAGCTGTGCCCCGATGATGGCGCAGGGGGTGCAGGAGACGGGGGCGGGGGCGCAGGAGACGGGGGCGCAGGCGCTTCCCCTGGATTCATGAGAATGGACACCATCTCCCGTGCAAACCACACGGGCAACAACTGCATAATGCGCGAATCGACCAAATCCCCGATTTTGATCCGAAACATGATGGCGATAAACACGTCTTCTTTGAGCAACTGTTCCCCTTCTCCTGAAGACAAATTGAAAATATCGATGCTCGGCGGAGAAATATTGACAAATCGATTGAAGATGGAAGACATCGACGTCGCCGACGATCCCATCATTTGGTTCATCGCTTCTTGCACGGCACTCACATGAATTTCATTAAATTGCTCTTCAGGGGGCTTCCCCTCTCCACCCATCATCAAATCCGCAATAATTTGTGCATCCCGCTTACGAATGACGAGTAAATTGATCCCTTGAAACCCATCGACATAATCGACATGTACCGCCACGTGTGGATTGGGGAACATTTCATACAGTTCTTCCTTGGGAATCACCGTTACTTTCGGTGTCGTAATGTCTACTTTTTGTTTGAGCAACGTCGACAACGCGGTGGCGGCACTGCCGAACGTAATGTTGCCGATTTCACCGAGCGCATCTTGCTCTAATGCACTTAAATAATCATCCGGGGAAATCTTCTTGCTTGCTTCTTTCGTATCGTCCGTTTCTTGGGACAACGCATCTTTTTCTTCACGCGAAAGGAAGTCGTTAGCCGTCAAACTCTTCGCCTCCTTCCGACACGATTTCGACGATTTGGATCGCCCGTTTCCCTTGCACGATGCCTGGTGTACCGTAAAATTTCAGTTTCCCCCCCACCTGAATGGGGACGGGTTCGTGTACGGTGCGTTCCAAATCGATCACATCGCCGAGCGCCAAATTCAAAAACTCTTGTACTGAAATTTTCGTGCTCCCCAATTCGGCGATAATCTGCAATTTTGTACGACGCACACGGGATTCGAGAACAATTGTTTCTTCATCAGAACGTTCTTTTTTCTGTGCAAAAAATAAGTTGTTGACGGTCAGTGAGCCGATGACCGGTTCTAAGACGATATGAGGAATACACAAGTTGATCATCCCCGTAGATTCCCCAATTTTCGTACTCATGCTAATGAGTGCAATCGTTTCGTTCGGGGAGACGATTTGCATAAATTGCGGATTGGTCTCTAAATTTTCCATATGCGGATGAATTTCAATGACAGATTTCCACGCCTCTTGAAGGCAGTGGAGTGCATTTTTGAAGATGCGTTCCATGATGCTCGTTTCGATCTCCGTCAAATTGGACACTTGCGGTTCGATGTGCCCTGAACCACCAAGTAACCGATCTAACATCGTAAAGGCAATGCTTGGATTGACCTCAAGCACCATACGCCCAACAAGCGGATTGGCTTCAAAAACGTTGAGTACGGTCATTTTTGGAATGGAACGAATAAATTCCTCGTACGGCAACTGCTCCACTTGCATCACTTGGAATTGGACGAACGTACGCAACTGCGCTGAAAAATACGTCGTCAAATACCGTGCAAAACTTTCATGGATACGCAACAAACTACGAATGTGATCTTTGGAAAAACGAAGTGCGCGCTTAAAATCATACGAACGATATTTTTTCGTGGCTTCTTCTTTTTTAATTTCCTCGGCATCCATCTCGCCTGAAGAAATGGCCATCAGCAATGCATCGATTTCACTTTGCGACAATACTTCAGACATGGGAATCCCTTCTTTGCCAAAAAGGTCGCTCTATTGCTCGGTAATGATGAGTTTCGTCACGTAGACGTTGCGTACCGTTCCTTCTTGCAACAACTCATTCGTGCGCTGGAGCAACGTAGTGGCCAATGCATCAATGCCTTTACTGCCACGAATGTTTTCTGGCATCATGTCCATCAACGTCGTGTTAATTTCGTCTTTCATTTTATAAATCAAAAATACGAACTCTTGTTTTGATTCTGGACTGTCCAACTCGAACGTAAAACTGACATTGACGAAAAACGCAGGATCGGCCAAATTTACGATCACATCATCTACAGGAACACTGAGCTCGGCGCGTTCGTTTGCGGGAATTTGCTCTTCTTTGACGGCTTGATCGATCTTTTTCGTTGCATCACGCGGGTCTGTTGGCGTAGACGATTGTTGAAACTTATCCCATAAAATGAACGCCGACCATGCTATTAGCGTAACCGATAAGACCAAAACCAAAATCCAAGGTAGCATTTTCTTCACAAACGTTCCCCCCTCAAGTTGCTTCCGAATGAATATTCATCCTTGCCACAACAATGCCTATGGGTTGAAGATACGCTTGAATGCGGTGAACGAGCTCGGCTGTGCACTCCTTTACGACCATTTTGTTGCCTGTTGTCAATGTGATGACCGTATGTGGCGTTTGTTCGATCGTTTCGATCAACATGGCATTGATCGTGACGTGTGTGCCATTGAGTCGGGTAACGGTGATCATGCCCGCATTTCCCCACCTTTCCCTCATCTAGCCGACACCTTTGTGATCAGCCAAAAGCGCATGCCTAGCGCTTGAGATTGACGATCTCTTGGAGCACTTCGTCCGACGTAGTAATGATTCGGGTATTTGCTTGAAACCCGCGCTGGGACACGATCATTTCTGAAAATTCATTCGTCAAATCGACGTTGGACATCTCTATTTGTCCCGCAATAATCGCTCCCGTCCCGACTTCTGCGCTGTTGGCTGGCGAGATTTGGAGCGCATTGACATCGGCGTTCACATTATAGCGGTACATATTGCCCCCGATGCGTTCAAGTCCCGCAGGATTCGATACTTTGACGACCCCGATTTGAAACCCTGTCGGCGTGCTCGTGCCGTCTGTCGATACGGCGTTGATCGATCCGTCTAGCCCGATAGAAAAAGAAGACACTTCCGCCCCCAACACGATGTTCCCTCCGCCGGCCGTTTGTACGAACAAGCCGTCACTCGTGACGAGTTGGCGATTGCCGTCCAACATAAAGTTGCCCGCGCGGGTTAAGTAAGGAATTTCTTGGTCTTCCGTCGCACGGACTGCGAAAAATCCATCGCCGTCGATGCGCAAATCTGTCACGACGTTCGTTGTCATCGCACTCCCTGGGGTATGCAACGTATCGACACTGCCTAAGGAAACGCCCAATCCAATTTGTTTGGCGTTGACCCCCCCGCGCACCCCTTCTTCTGGCGCACTAATCCCAGAAATCGTTTGTGTTAAAATTTCTTTGAACATCGCACGACTGGACTTGAACCCGACGGTATTGACATTGGAAATGTTGTTCCCAATAATATCGAGTTTTGTTTGGAACGCACGCATGCCAGAAATGCCAGAGTATAACGAACGTAGCATCTTCCTCACCCTTTCTAAAGTGTATTGTTGTGTTACGGGCTGGCTTGTTCTACTTTCGTAAGACGCAAAATGGGAATGTGCTCGTCCCCCACACGTACAGAAGGCTCTTTGTTCTGCATTTCGATCGCTTGCACGACACCACTGCGTGTTCCTGTCGTTTTTCCTGAGGCATCGACGTGGTCCCATGTGACCTTTTTCCCAATGAGGCCAAACGCCATATTCGAGGACTGGCGCAGCTGTGCCAATTCTTGGGTCATGTTCATCACTTGTTCAACCAATGAAAACTGCGACATTTGAGCGATAAACTCGCGATCTTCCAAAGGTTTGCTCGGATCTTGATTGCGGAGCTGGGTCATTAATATTTTGAGAAATTGATCTTTTCCCAGTTCGTTTCCCGTCGTCCGTGTGGGCTTGGGTGCGTTGGCATCGGCATAATACGGCCAGACGAGACGTTTGGGTGGCAAAGACACCGCATCCGACATGAGAACACCTCCCCGTGATTACGCTCTCATACTAAACGTTCCTTCTCGCGATCGCCCAAACGGGTCTAAAAGACGAGGTTCTTGCGTGTGCGCCATGACACGCATCCACTCGCCCTCGGTGTCTTCATCCGTCATCGTGGGCACAAATGTTCGCGGTTGACTGTGTGAATGTTGCGAGGAGGACTGATGTCTGCCGTCAGAATAAAATGAAGTTGTCGTCGGGTCTGGTGGCTGTTGGGTGACAGAAAGTCGTTCCACCACAACCCCGTGATGTTGTAAATTTGTACGCAATACGTTCAAATTGGACTCCAATGCTTCTTTGGCTACGAACGATTCGGCCGTAAACGTCGCTTGAAGGACACCTTGTTGCATCATGAGTTTTACTTCGACTTGTCCGAGATGTTCTGGCATCAGCTTGAGTACCGTTTGCGACTGTAACGAGGAGGCAGGCAACTGTGACGCAATCCATTGTTCCAGTTGCGGAATCAGCTGTGGCACCGAAACGCGCGCACTGTCTGTCGTTTTGCCTACCGTATCGATCGCCCGTGAGAGATCCGCAGCCCACAGCATGCCCTCTCCCGTGTCGATCGTCTGTTCTTTCGTGATGGATACACTAAGTAGCGGTGTGCTCTCTTGTGTGTCACTGCTTCGCATGAAATGTATCAAAGGCGTGGAGGCGTGCAATGTGTTGAGAAGCGACTGTACGGTCGGCGACTGTACGGTCAGCGTCTGTCCCGCAGTCATCGCCGTGCCTCCCATCGGAGGCATCATGACCATCCCTTCACGTGGTTGAACCGTGCGCCACGGTGTAGCCCCATCTACTAGATCCATAGCAGAGTCAAGGGAAAACGATCCCATAACGGATTCTAACAAGCGTGTTGCACGCGTTTGGGGCGTATCCACTTCCCCTAAGACGAGGGCAGACGTGCGGTTCACAGGCAGTGATACCACAGGCATTTCGGGAGTGGTTTCTTGCTTCAGTGGAATTCCCACGGGAGTTTGGGCGGGTGTCCCCGTGGGCACTTCACTGCTTGGCAACGTCTCATCGCCCGTTTGCTCCGTCGTAAAGTCCGAGGAGATCACGGGGGCGGGAATGCGTACCGCCATTGCATCCACAAACTCTGCGACGTCGTCTTTTCCTTGTGTGCTTTCCTCGTCCACGATCACACGTGCTTCTATGGCATCGTGCGGCAATAACAGCGTCCCCAGCCACGCCACGCCCGCAGACAACGGCAAGGTTTCTCCAGATTGCGACGCCAGCGCCCCTTCTTCCCCCGACAGTGCCGTCTCGAGAAAAGCCGGTACTTCCCCGCCTGTGCCTATGAGAGACTGTACGTGTTGTTGCAACATCACCCCAAATGGAACGATGCCAGTGAGTGCTTCGGCGACGACAGTCGTCGGAGTCATTCCCTCTCCTGAGGGCATCGACACCGTCGGTTGCACCGTGATTTGTGGAGATCCGATCATTGTCAATCACCCCCCTTCTCTAAACACGTTGGATATTTCCGCATTACAGCTGTGCTGCGATTTTAGCAGTCGTCATAGTATCTTTATCGGCAAGTTGGTTTAAAATTGCAGCACGTGATTGCGGTTGCATGCGTTTTAAGATCGTACTGACTTCTGTAATGTCATTGGCTGCGAGTGCGAGCAGCACTTCGGCCGCTTGTTTTGGCTGCATCTGGGCATATACATCATCGGGATCATTCGGGGCAGGCACCGCTGTGTCTGTCGCTTGTTTGTCTGTTGCCCCTAGCCGTTCTTGTAACGCTGCGACTTGCAATGCCTCGACTTTGACGACGTCTTTGAGTAAAATCGACGAGGCCGCCGCCGTCTCCGGCGTCATTTTTTCCAAAATATCGACTTGTTCCGACGGTTTCATGGCATGCAACAACAACACGCGCTCGCTGAGGGTCAGTTTTTCCAAAATGGGGGCGGCTTTGCTCGGTGACATCGCCGCATACAACGAGGCTAAGTCTTTCACTCTCTTGTTGTACTGCTCTGCGGTCAGTCGTTGCTCCTCTTTTTTGGCTTGTGCGGTTTTCAAATCTGCTTGCAATTTTTCATTTACTTTTTCACGGTCGTCGTTTTGCTTTGTCAGCTTAATAATCGCTTCGTCCTTCGCTTTGACCAAACGTTCGGACGCTGCGAGTGCTTGGGTCAGTTTTTTCGTCGGCTCGACGGTGGGCTGTTCTTCCTCTGTTGCCGTGTCGATCGCTAGGGGGGCGGGATCTGGCACATAGTCTCGCAAAAAGGGAATGCGGTTGGCTTCTTGCAACACGGGACGCATCACATCGAATCCAAAAAAAGTGAGCAACGCCCCTGTCAACGCAAGGGCAAACACCAAAGGAACCGTATAGAAAATCAGTCGCTCTAGGATGTTGTATGGCCGTTCGTTTGCATCGTCTACGGTGCGCATACGGACTCGCTCCTTTCTCCTTCATGCTTGTGTAAAAACGTGCGTGCATGCCGTCACGAATAAAAGTGGGTACGTACTGTCGCTTGTTCGTCGAGCCATTGTTGCTCTTGTTGCCACATCTCCTTGTCGTGGGTTTGCTGGGCACGCTGTTTGGCTTTGAGCCATATTTTTTCAACCAACGTCTTTTTCTTCACTTCCTCTTGTTGCTGTTCCACGTGCGCTTGCACTGTTTTTTGGGTGTGCATCGATCGGGTAACTTGCTGTTGAACGTATGCTTGGTGCGCATGCATGTGCTGCATCTCCGCAACACACACCGTGTGCGACAGCTCATCAGTCAATTGGTCATCGACTTGTTGGGCGACCGTACGCAACTGCTCAAGCTGTTGTTGGACAAGGGTCAGTTGCTGGATGTGTTGCGCAAGCGTCGTTTGGGCGGCGATTTTTTCGTTTGTTTTGACGTGGACGACTTGTTCCAAAGGATACAAAAAACGTTTCATCGTCATTCCTCCTCGATCGTCTGCCGTAAAGCGTCTAACGTTTGGGCGAATGGCACATGTTCGTCCGTCTGTTGTTGCAAAAACGCAGTGATTTTGGGCATGGTGGCGATCGCTTGATCAATTTTCGGCTGTGTACCCGCTTTGTACGCCCCAATGGTGATCAAATCTTCTGCCTCACGATACGTCGCCAATCGCTCTTTGAATGCCCGCGCCCATTGGCGGTGTTCGGGGGTGATGAGCTCGTTCATCAGCCGCGATACGCTTGCGAGTACATCGACTGCGGGATAATGTCCGAGATGCGCCAGTTTGCGTTCCAACACGATGTGTCCATCTAAGATGCCCCGTACCGTGTCTGCGATCGGTTCATTCATGTCGTCGCCATCGACGAGCACGGTGTACAACGCCGTAATCGAGCCGTGGGCGGACGTGCCTGTGCGTTCCAACAAACGGGGCAAATGGGCAAATACAGAAGGCGGATACCCCCGTGTCGCTGGAGGCTCCCCAACGGCCAATCCGACTTCCCGCATCGCTTGGGCGTACCGCGTGACGGAATCCATCATCAGCAAGACGTTACACCCACAGTCGCGAAAATATTCGGCGATGGTCGTGGCGACGACCGCTCCCTTCATGCGGATGAGTGCCGGTTGGTCCGACGTTGCCACGACGACGATCGACCGCGCCAACCCCGCTTCTCCTAAATCCCGTTCGATAAAGTCCCGCACTTCACGCCCGCGTTCGCCGATGAGTGCGATGACATTGAGATCAGCTTGGGCATATTGGGCGACCATGCCGAGCAATGTCGATTTCCCAACACCTGATCCGGCAAAAATGCCGAGTCGTTGGCCACGTCCGATCGTCAACAATCCATCAATACAGCGAATGCCTACTGCCAAAGGAGTCAAAATGCGCGGCCGTGTGAGCGGGTTCGGCGGGGTTGCATACACCGAGCGATGGCGCATGCGTTCTTTCCATGGCATCCCATCGAGCCGTCTCCCGAGTCCGTCGACGACGCATCCGCGCAACGGATGCCCCACTTGCACGGTCAACGGTTGTTTTGTCCCGATGACAACACTGCCTGGACCGACTGCGGTCAATTCCCCCAGTGGCATCAAAATCGCCGTAGACTCCGCAAACCCCACGACTTCTGCGGGAATCGGGGGCGACGCGTCGAGGGGATAAATGTGGCACAAATCACCGAGTTTTGCCCCGAGCCCCGTACAGCGCACCGTCAATCCAATAAGTTGTGTGACAATCCCGTTGCGCCGAATCGCTTCGACATGTTCCAATGCCTTGATATACGGTGCTGCGCTACGCATCAGGAACATCCTTTCGTTGATCGACAACGGCCAGTAACGCTTGTTTGATCGTGGCAAGTTGCGTATCTACCGTCGCATCGATCGTCCCCGTTTTTGTTTGGATGAGACAGCCATCTGGCGGTAGCGTCGCATCGGGGACAATACGCAGTTCGGGCATTCCTTCGGTCGCTGGCAACAAGTCATGTCGCACTTCTACGACACATTGCCACGAAGACGGATGCACCCGTATGGTGAGCGCGTCGTCTTTTTGGGGGAGACGGCGCAACGCTTCGTCTATAAATGGCTGTATCCACAAAGCGTCGTGTACAATCGTCTGGCGCACGATTTTGGCTGCAATGGCGACACTGAGCTCGACTAAAAACGGTTGTGCGCTTTCGATCGTTTCTTCTTTGAGCCGGTGGGCGGTCGTGAGGATGTCTTCGACCTCTTTCATCCGTTGCACGTACTGTACGGCCCATTGTTCCGTTGCCTGTCGAAGTCCGGTGGCATATCCTTCTTCTTGGGCGACTCGGCGCAACGCCTCATCTTCGCTTCGCTGTTGCTCCCACCATTGTTGAATTTTGGCGGTGGCAATTTGCAACAAGCCTTCTTTTTCACTTTTAATTTGGCGGAGTTGTTCTTCGGCAAACGCCTTTGCTTGGGCAATGATGCGTTGCGCTTCCTCGTGCGTGGCGGTCAAATCGACGGCTTGCTCTTTCGCGTGAGGCAGGGCATCTGCCACGTCGGCTGACGTGGTTTGCGCAGCGGAGGAAATCGTGTATAAGACCTCAAGGGGCTCCACTTGGTAATGCTTCACCAATTTAGACAACGATATCATCTCCTCCCCGTGAAATAATAATTTCACCCGCCTCTTCTAACCGTCGCACGATGGCAATAATCCGCGATTGCGCTTCCTCTACGTCGCGCACACGTACCGGCCCCATAAATTCCATTTCTTCTTTGAATGTTTCTGCCATCCGTTTGGACATGTTGCGGAAAATGGCCTCGTTTAACTCTTCGCTGGCGACTTTGAGGGCGAGTTGCAAATCCGCATTGTCGATTTCCCGCACGATGCGCTGAATGGAGCGGTTATCAAAGGAGACGATGTCCTCGAACAAGAACATGCGTTTTTTGATCTCTTCTGCCAGCACAGGATCTTGGATTTGTAACGTCTCGATAATCGTACGCTCCGTCGTCCGATCCACCCCGTTGAGAATTTTGACGATCGCCTCGACTCCGCCTGTGGAGGACAAGTCACGCGACACCGACGTGGACATTTTTTGTTCCAACACCCGCTCCACCTGCGAGATGACTTCGGGGGAGGTGCGATCCATCAATGCGATACGTCGGGCGACTTCGGCTTGTTTGTCTTCGGCGAGGGAAGAAAGAATCATGGCCGCTTGTTCAGGAGACAAATACGACAGCACCAAGGCGATCGTCTGTGGGTTTTCATTTTGGATAAAATTCAAAATTTGCGACGCATCTGCCTTGCGGGCAAAATCAAACGGACGCACCTGCAAACTTGAGGTCAATCGCTTGATGATGTCTTGGGCTTTGTCTGTTCCCAGCGCTTTTTCCAAAATTTCTTTGGCGTAGTTGATGCCTCCCTGAGTGAGAAAGTTGTTGGCGATGGCCAGCTGATAAAAGTCGTTCATCACCATCTCTTTGTCTTCGTTCTCGACTTTGCGAATGTTGGCGATTTCTAGCGTAAGTAAGTCGATCTCCTCGTCATCGAGGTGCTTAAACACGTTGGCGGACACTTCAGGACCGAGCGTAATGAGCAACATCGCTGACTTTTGCAATCCTGTCGGCAAAAACTGCGTCTCTTTTTTTGCGGCCACGATACACCCTCCCCTTTCTTAGTCTTCTGCAAGCCACGTGCGCAAAAGATTGGCAAATTCATCGGGTTTGCGTACCGCCAACAGCTCAAGTTGTCGTCTGAGTTGATTTTGATTCGTATTCATTGCACCGAGTTGTCCGAGCGTCAATTCCATTTCTTCTTCAGGTTCAGGGAGCGGTTGTGGCGCAGTCACGACAGGTTCAACCACTTTGGCACGACGACGTTTCCACCAGAAAAATCCTCCAAAAAACAAGCCGATGAGCACGAGGGTACCGATGATCGAATATAAAATAATTTGGTTGAGGGGCCACGTTGCCGTATCGGCAGTGCTTTTGAACGTGCGTGCGATGACAGAAACGCGACTGGCGAGCTGTTCTGGGGTGAGCTGTGTCCCGCTGTTGGCGATCGAAGCCGTCACGATGCTTTGGAGGAGCGTACGTACTTGTTCAATCGTTTCTGGTTCAATCGTTTGGTCGTTCATGCCTTGGGTGTTGAGGCCGACAGAGATGGATAAATCTTGCACGACGTAAGGGCTCGATACGATTTGATTGCGAATGCGATTGATTTCATAATTTTCCATGAGATTGCTTTTTTCGGAGTCGTAATTTTGTCCGGTATCGGTTGTCGTATATCCCGGTACGTCCGTTTCTCCCGTCCCTACGACCCCGCCGTCTGGACGAGTCACGCCTTGGGCACTTTCTTCGTTGGCTTGACGGGAAATAATGATGCCTGATCCCTCTTCTGTGTTCACTGGCGTCACTAAATTTTGATCGGATGTTTTTTTGTCAAAGTTGAGGGAGGAGACGACACTGACGATGACGTCATCTTTGCCGATGAGGGGCATGAGAAACCGCATCACGTTGCGTTGCAAATCGAGCTCAAACTGCTTTTTGATGCGCAATTGTTGCTCTACTTGGGTCGCAACACCGACGGTTGCACCGAGTTTTGAAGACGGCAACAGTTCCCCATTTTGATCGGATATCGTGATGTTTTCGAGCGGCAAATTGGGGATGCTCTTGGCGACCAAATTGTATATGGTGTCGATTTTTGCTTGATCAGGGGGATATCCCGGTAAAAACGTGACGACCGCAGAGGCCGTCGCTTCCGTCGTCGTATCGGCGATAAACACCGTGTCTTTGGGCATATTGATCAACACTTCAGACGTGCCCACGCCGTTGATCGCATTGATGAGTCGCTGAATTTCGCCCGCCCGTGCATCCGAATCAATCACGTTAAACTGTGAATCCGTCATGCTCCAACTGCTCATGTTTTCACGGAATATTTCATACCCGATTGCCCCGTTGGTCAGCATCCCTTTGGCCGTCACATCAATTTTGACTTCGGATACGCGAGTCGAGGGAACCCCGATCGTTTTGCCGTCTGCGCTTAACTTGTATGGAATTTGGTTTTCTTCTAAGTATGCTTTGACGTTGGAAGCATCGTTGGCATTTAAGTTCGTAAAGGCGGTAGAATATTCGGTTTGTGAAAACTGTTGCATCAAAATGAATACCGTGACGCCCGTGAGCACAAACGCAGCGATAAAAAACACTTTTTGTTTCGTCGTATAAGACTGCACCATACGCAATACCTTTTCTCGATAGCGGAGGAACAGTTCGTTCACATCGTCACCTCATACGAAACACTGATTAAAAACATCGATGCAGAGCGTTTCCTTTTATGAGAAAACACAGTGATTTTTAACCCATTGGATTCCTGTATTCAATCAATCCGTGTTTAGTATTCGTATCATCGCTGTCTTTGAATACGCTCTTCGGATACCCCTGCGGAAAACACGCATTACAGCTGCATACGCATCATTTCTTGGTACGCCTCAATCGCTTTGTTGCGCACTTGCACGGTCAGTTGCAACCCTAAGTTGAGTTGCTCAGAGGCGATGACGAGCGAATGGACATCGTTGAGCTTTCCAGCGGCAAATTGTTCGGTGAGTTGGTGTACGGTCTGTTCTTGCTGGCTAATCGATTGGATCGAGCGTTCCAACACGTCGCCAAACGCCTGCATCATGTCGGGGGCTTGGAGTTTTGCTTCGTTGGGGCGTACAGTCAGCTCGTTGTTCATAGGCATCAGGCGCATCATCGACGATACATTCATGAAAAAACTTCCTTTCTGTTCCTTAGAATTATCTGAATTCCAAGCAAATGATGAGGAAAAAAATTTTTCATTCCTCTCCATACTTCCCGAAAGGAAGGAAAAATTTTTCCTCCACGTTGCGTTGGAATGCGGGGTATACGAAACAGTGTTTCGTATTATCTGCCAATCTCTAACGCAGCAGTAATGAATGCTTTGGATGCGTTGAGTGCGGTGACGTTCGCTTCATACGCACGCGTCGCTTGCATCATGTCGACCATTTCTTTGAGCATGTCTACGTTGGGGAGTCGTACAAATCCTTGGGCATCGGCATCGGGATGTTCTGGCTGGTACATGAGTTTGTACGGTGTCGGATCGTTCACGATACGTGTGGCCCGCACCCCTTCGCCAACTTGTACCCCGTGCAACGTTTCGGCAAAAGAACGTTGTGATTGCAAGACGACCATTTTGCGCGTGTACGGTTCCCATTGCCCGTTGACTTGTCGACCGCGTGTCGTTTCTGCATTGGCGATGTTGGAGGCGATGACATCCATGCGCAACCGTTGGGCTGTAAGCGCCGACCCTGAGATATCCAATCCGCGGGAGAAAAACATTATCTCGCCTCCATCGCCGTTTTGAGGTGTTTGATTTCGTGCGACATTTGGCGAACCATCGTGTTGTATAGCAGTTGGTTTTGGGCCATGAGTGTCATCTCGCGGTCGATTTCTACGTTGTTGCCGTTGGTGTTCACTTTCGTATGCGCATCGACGAGGACAGGAGGGTGCGACGACTCGACACGATGCCCGATGGGCAAATGCCGGGGATCGGTACGGTTGCCTACAAATGAGGCGTCTTGCGCTTGTTGCAATACGACCGCAAACGGCACGATCGATCGCTTGAAATGGGGCGTGTCGGCGTTGGCGATGTTATTGGCGATGACCGCTTGACGCATACTTGTTGAATTTAACATTTTTCCTATAATTTGGAAATTATGTGTGCGCAAAAGTTCCATCCTGTTCACTCCTTCTGGGTACAATCTATCGCCCTGCATAGGCAAAATTGAGGTTCGTATATATTCCACAGTTCCGCGGGCGAATCCTGCCCCATCCGTGCATTTTTTGTAAAATAGTTACGTTATATGGTAAAGAATGGAATACATTCACCAGTCGGTGGATCGCCCATGCGCACACGGTATCTCAGGGGAGCACGGGCACAATTGCAAATTTTTGCTTGTTTTTTTAATTATTAAAAAAGTGCTTTGAAAAATGTTGTTTGTCTTTTTTTGGCATGCGTAGAAAGTTGAGTCCATGTTCGAATGGCGCTCGTTTCGCAAGTTCCGTATAATAAAAAGATGGCTGTGTTTTGGCTAAGGAAGGAGGCGTCTTTGCTGTTTACCCCGTTAGATGTGCGGTGTACCCAACGACTTTTGCATGGTGGATACCGCCCAATCGCCCTACGGCATGTCACCGGCGTGCACGATGCGCAAGTCATGCATGCAACTGCTACAGATAGCAAGGGAAATGTCGTACGTCTCCTCTACAAAGAACCCGCGTGCGGGGCGATCCCAGAGTGGCACATGATGCAAGCGCTTCCTGCCCTATTCGCACGGTTTTCCCCACGATATGTTGCTAAATTTGATGACGACCCCCCTGCCTTTGTCATGGAAGATGGTGGGGTGCCCTACTTTGTAGATGCGAAAGGTCGGTACAGCCAAGCCGTCGGATTGTATGAACAACTCATCTCGTTGCACGTCACGGCGTTGGACGTCGTGCCTGTTGCACTGGACAAGCACCTTGTGGCGCAGTATGTGTGCGACCTCTCGTGGTGTGATCGCTTGCTTGCCCCGATGGCGTTTCCTTTGCCCCATCCATACGAGGCGTGCGCCCATCCCGCACTGGGCGACATGCTCACCACGTATCGCCGCTGTCGTCCGCAAACGGTCATGCCGATGACGATCACACACGGTGATGTGCATCCTGGCAACGTATTGCATCAGTGCGGACGCATCGTATTCATCGACTGGGAATGGTGTCGTATCGCCAGTCCGATGCGGGATTTCACCACATTTTTATTGCAAGAGGACGATGAATCGTTGCATTTTGCCTTACAGCACGTGGCGTTTGGCTTACTGCATGCGTCGGCGTATCCTGCCACCACCGCACAAATGCAACACGATTGGCATGTGATGATGATCGAAAACGCACTCGCCTGGGCCGTATGGGAGCGCAAGTGGTACGAAGAAGGCAAACGCACGTGGGAGGAAGCCACGACCACGGCGCAACGGCAAACGAAGTGGATGCTGCACCATTTTGAACAGTGGCAATCCCTTTGATACGCATCCATGTCTCATCCTGTTGCCATGCGGGGAAGGACTTGTTGTTTCTTCCTCGTGACAGTGAAATGCATCGAAAAGGAGTCTCACCATGAAACAACGTGAAAAAAAAATCGCTGCAGGGTCGCTGCTGGCGATGGGCATTGGGTGGTTGGCCACGTTGCCGTTTGGTTCGTCTGTGGCGATAAGCATCGTACAACGCGGTTTTGAAGCGGGGTTGGTCGGGGGCATCGCCGATTGGTTTGCCGTGACTGCGTTGTTTCGCCATCCATTGGGGTTGCGCATTCCGCATACTGCGTTGTTGCCACGCAAACGAGCACAGCTCACGCACGCCGTATTCAACGTCGTCGAACAATGGGCAAGCAAAGAAAGCATCGTCGCCCATGTGGAACACACTGCGCCACTCCACGTGCTCCTGACAGAAGTAGATCGGATGCTCGCCGATCGGGAGACCACACGGCGCTTGGCGCACTGGCTCGAAACACAGGCGATCGCACAGTTGCCTTCCCTCACCCCTGCACTGACAAAAATTTGCGTACAAATGGTCGCGTCAGGGGATGGACAAGCGATCCAGCGCCTCCTCATCGATGCACTCAACCATCCCCGTATCGTCGATTCCCTTTGCCATGCAGGCATCCAGCGATTTCGACAGTGGGTCGCAAGCCCCGAAGGGGGCACCGCACTCGGACAAATGGGGCTTTCTCTCCTCGGCACACAGGCAAACAAAGGCATGTTTGGCATGCTATTACAAGCGATGAGTGGCATGCTCGATGCGCAACGTCTCGGTTCCATGTTGCAACAAAAATTGCTCGACGCACTCGAAAAGGAGCAAGATCACGTTGCCTTCGTACGTACATGGCTCGACGCATGGAAAAAAGACGTGTTGGAAACCACGTCTTTTCGGCAACAAATCGTCGACACGCTACAAAAATTTTCTGACACGCCTACTACACACCCGTTTCGCGAGGCGGTGGAGACGTCGATCTCATCCCTGTGGACACATGTGTTTTGTGCCTCGTCGATCGAGCGACACCTGCTCCCCTTTGTGCAACAACACCTGCGGCACTGGCTGGAAAATCCAGCGACACTCGAACACGGAAACCGCTACATCAGACGATACATGGTGCAGTGGATCGAGCAAAACTACGGTCTGCTTCGCACACTCCTCCAAAAAAACGCCGATCGCACCAGCGACCACGCCTTTTTGGAGACGATCGAAACGCACATCGGCCACGAGCTACAATGGATTCGCGTCAACGGTGCTTTGTGTGGTTTTGTCGTCGGCCTCTTCCTCGGGGGGATTCATGTGTTATGGCTCAGATGAACGTTCCCGCACCGCAGCATTGAACACTTGTTCCCACTGTTGTTGTGCACAGGCGTACTCCCCTGCGAGGATGGATGCACGAAGCGACGGATCAAGCAGGCGTCTGAGGAGTGCTTGTTTTGCGGGTTCCTCGATGCCTGCGTGCAACACTTGGGTACGCCCCTGCCCTAAAAAGGCAATATATTCTGCAAAAGCAGCAGGAAATTGGGCGTCCAATTGTTTTTTGATCGCAACGCCGAGGGCAGGAAACTGTCCGCCTGTGCCGATCGCCACTTGAAAATTCCCCCGTTCAATAACAGCCATGCTCAAAAAATCACTGTTTTGCGGGTCGTCGGCGATGTTGACCCATGCGCCGATCGGAGCATGGGTGCGTGCGATGTGATGGATCGTAGGGTCGTTCGTCGCCAAAAACAACACGTCGGCATCCTGTACGTCTGGCGGTTCGAATGGACGACGAACGAGCGTAATGCATCCTGCTTGTTCCCACGCACAAAGCTGCGTTGTCATCTCAGGGGAGACGACGGTGATGTGTGCCCCTGTAGGCAACACATGTCCGACTTTGCGTGTCGCCACGCGCCCACCGCCGATGACAACGCAGCGTTTGCCAACAAGTTTTAGCTGTACGGCAAGCCACTGCGGGGTGGAAGACATGGCGTTCATGATGTTTCCTGTGCGGCAGCATACCATTGTCCCAAACGCACGACCATCGCCCCAATGCGCTCGTGTTCGGGGACGACGATGCGCGTAATGTGCTGTGCGTGGAGTGCTTGCGCCGTGACCTGCCCGATTGCCGTGGTGAGGACACGGTGAGACAGCGCTTGCGTCAATGCTTCCTGCATCTCGTTTGCTGTGGCGTACTGAAACAAAAAGCGCACTTGGGGCGGGGACGTAAAGCATACGGCATCGACAGTGCCGTGCACGATATGATCCACCGCCATTTGGCAGTGCTCAGGATCGGGCTCACGGTGCTCATACGGCATGCATTCCATCCATTGTGCCCCTCGCCCCAACACATATGCTTTTAACTGCGGTGCGGGTTCCCCGTGCAGCTGCACGGCGATCCGTTTGCCTTGGAGCGGCACATCGGCGAGCGCATCGATGAGCCCCTCGATCGTCCCGTCCGCCGATTCGATGTGTGGTGTCAATCCCAATTGGCGCATGACCGCCTTCGTCTTGTAGCCCCGTATCGCCAACGTCATCGTACGCAACTGTGTGCGCCATGCAAGCCCCCACCCATAGTTTTCCATCGCACGATTGACTGCGTCGAGCCCCATGCCTGTCGTCCAAATGTAGCCATGCACGTCTGCTTCATAAATTTTTCGTTGGGCAATAAATAAACTTTCTTCGTCTAAAACAGAGGTGCGTTGCAATGGACAGGAGATGACCTCGGCCCCTTGTTTTTCGAACAACGTCTGCACTTCTTTGATTTTCCGTGAGGCAGCGAGAAGTATACGCTTTCCTGTTAAGTGGCTCATGGTGTCGGAATCCAACCCTTGTCACGCAAATGGGCGATGACCTGTTCCACGGTTTGTGCGACGGTTTGTTCGTCGGTGCGTACGATCAAGTCTGGATGTTCGGGCGCTTCGTAGGGCGATGATATTCCGGTGAAGTCCGTAATTTCACCACGACGTGCCTTGGCGTACAGCCCTTTGGGATCGCGTCGCTCACACTCCGCCATCTGACACTGTACGGATACTTCGATAAATTCTTGTTCTCCGATGACGGTGCGCGCAGCTTGTCGATCGGCACGAAAGGGAGAAATAAAAGCCGTCATGACAATCATGCCTGCATCGACAAACAGTTTGGACACTTCGGCGATGCGCCGGATGTTTTCCTGCCGATGTTCCACAGAAAACCCGAGCCCACGATTGAGTCCGTGACGAATGTTATCTCCATCGAGCACATAACTTTGCACCCCAAGTTGCTGCAAGCGCACATCCAGCGCATTGGCGAGCGTCGACTTCCCTGATCCCGAAAGTCCTGTGAACCACAACACACCACTGCGATGCCCATTGCGTTGTTGGCGTTGCAGTTTGGTCACACTCGATGCATGCCACACAATATGTGCGGATTCGTTCATACGTTTTCCCCCTTCGTTCCTGCGATCAATACATCGATGACCTCGCGACGACTAAATTCTGGAGGGGGGATTTCCCCGTTTGCCAACATGTGACGCACTTTCGTGCCTGAAAGAATGAGACGATCGGAGGGGTCGTGCGGACACGTTTTCGTCGAGGCCATATTTCCACATTTTTTGCAGTAAAAACTATGTTCAAAAAACAACGGCACGATGCCTAGCTCTTCGATCGTAAACGCATCAAAAATGTGCTGGGCATCGTACGTGCCATAATAATTGCCGACGCCTGCGTGGTCGCGTCCCACGATAAAATGGGTGCATCCATAATTGCGCCGCACGAGCGCATGAAAAATCGCCTCCCGTGGACCAGCATACCGCATCGCCGCAGGAAAAACGCCCAAAAATACTCTGTCTTTGGGATAATATTGATCGAGCAACACGGCGTAGCTGCGCATCCGTACATCTGCGGGAATGTCGTCCGACTTTGTCTCCCCGACTAGGGGATTGAGAAACAAGCCGTCGACAATTTCGAGTGCGCATTTTTGGATGTATTCGTGCGCTCGATGGACGGGATTGCGCGTTTGGAACCCGACGATTGTTTTCCAGCCGCGTGCTTGAAACTGTGCTTTTGTCTGTGCAGGATCAAAATAATAGGCAGCAAATGGGCGTTGTGTTGGGGTACGGATGACGTGTACTTCTCCACCCACATACATAGCAGGGCGTGAGAACAGCTTTTCGACACCCGGATGCGCCAGCTCGTCGGTGCGATACACGCACTGTGCTTCGCGTTGTTTGTCGGGACAATACACATCCGATACGGAGATCACGCCGTACACCACGTGG
>JAULZZ010000031.1:0-11525 GCA_032117095.1 Paenibacillus sp. | reverse complement strand
AATCTACGAGTTTGATCATTAACTTTGCTAACACCCGTTTTTCCGTGTCATCGCATACGACCCATAATTCTTTGAGTACCCGCTCTTCGTTGTTTTGGGGATCGACTTTTTTCATCAGAAACTCGCCGATCTCAAACGCTAACTTTTGGATTGTTTCATCGCTCATCCCCGATTGACGGGCGTGATGCACGTGTTCCCCCAAAAAAGCTTTCCACTTCTCATACGTACTCAGCACAGATGGCATCGCAGTGCACCTCCTTCACAGGGGTTTCATCATCCCCATGCATAGTGTGTCCGCTCTCACGCCGTCGTATACATCCCGTTTCGCAGGAAAAGCACGGTCGCACAGTCACACGTGCCATCCGCCACTCGGGCAGACGATTTGCCCCGTCACATACTGACTTTCGGGTTGGGCCAAGTGTACCACGACGCCAGACACTTCTTGCATTGTACCGAGTCTTCCCATCGGAATTTGGGCACACAATTGTTCCTTTTCCTCAGGGGAAAACGTGTCCATCATGCCCCCATCGATTGCCCCAGGAGCCACTGCGTTCACCGTGATGCCCGAAGGGGCAAATTCTTTGGCGAGTGACTTTGTCAGGGCGTGTAGCCCCCCTTTGGCGGTTGCATATACGGCTTCACAGGAGGCACCCACGCATCCCCATACCGAGCCCATATTAATAATCCGGCCATATTTGTGGGAAATCATCTGCGGGGCAAACGCTTGGATGCATAAATACGGCGCACGCAAATTCACATGGAGCACATCTTCCCATACCGCCAATGTCGTCTCTTGGAATGGCGCGTAGTGACTCACCGCCGCATTGTTTACCAAAATATCCGGCATCCAGCCCCACGCCTGCACGGCATCACGCATCCGTTCAATCGCCTGTGGACTGCGCAAATCCGCTTGTATGAGACGCACGTCTGCTCCTAACGCAGTGCACGCCTCCGCAGTGTGGCAGGCACTTTCGTATTGTTGTCCGTAGTGTATGACGATGCGCAGACGATACGGTGCAAACGCAAGGGCAATCGCACGACCAATGCCGCGACTGCCCCCTGTAATCAACACGCATTGTTCCGAAAACTGCCGTAGACGTTCCATGCAGGGAGAGTCCCTCTTTTCCCTTCAATAATGCCAATACGAAACACGATTTGAATGAAGCGACCTTATTGGTTAAAAATCCCTTTTTTGTGAAATATAGAACTCTGCATAGATGTTTTTCATCCGTGTTTCGTACAAGTCGTGTTTACCGACAAAATATGTGCTTGCCGATACGGATATACTGTGGACGTGACCAAATCCACTTGGACGTGGCCGTCACGGGATTGAAATAATAAATGCATCCGTGGCTTGGATCCCATCCATTTATTGCATCTTGGACGGCGCGCATCGCTGCTTTGTTGGGCGTCAACCAAATTTGCCCGTCAGACACGGCAGTAAATGCACCGGGTTGGAAAATAACACCTGTGGGCGTATTCGGAAAGCGCGGATTTTTTACTCGATTCAAAATGACCGCCGCAACGGCGACTTGTCCGACATACGGTTCCCCACGCGCTTCCCCGTAGACGGCATTTGCCATCATTTTCATATCTTGTGCGGAAAATCCGTGGTGATTGTATGTTTTTACAGGGGTGGACTTTTTTGCCAATGGTTTGACCGTATTTGCGGTCGGTTTCCATGTTTTTGTGGCATTGTACAATTTTAGTTTTGTCTTCCCCCCTACAACCCCATCGACCTTCATGCCAAATTTAGACTGAAAACGCTTTACAGAAGCGAGCGTCCCGTACCCGAATACCCCGTCAACTTTCCCTTTGTAATATCCTAAAAATGAAAGCCGTCCTTGCAACTCACGCACGTCCGTTCCCGAAGAACCATACCGGACCACAGCTTTGGAAAACGCATGCCCAACGTACGGCATGCCAGGGACATAGGGTGTAATGGCGAGCGACACCGAGGCAACCAATACCAAACGAAGCACAATTGTACGTATTCGCATACACGCATGTCAGCCTTTCCTCATAAGTTGTCCTGCATGGACTAGTATGAGCCAAAGGGACAGCACATTATTCGGGCTGTCTCGTTTGTTGCGCCTCTTGGGCATCGAATTGTTCGATCGTCCACAACACACTGCGTGGTTTACTGCCTTCGTACGGACCGACAATGCCTTGTGCTTCCATCTGATCGATCAAACGACCCGCCCGTGCGTACCCGATACGCATACGACGTTGTAACATGGACGCAGACGCTTGTTTCGATTCTAAAATGATGCGTACCGCTTGGTTGTACGATTCATCGAGGGGGGACGACGGCTGTTCTGAGACGACGAGGTCGTCAGGCAACATATCGCTTGCATAGTGTACTTGCCCTTGGTTGCGACAATGGTGGACGACCGTCTCGACTTCTTGATCGGACAAAAACGCCCCTTGAATGCGCTGTGCTTTGGAAGCGCCGACAGGCAAATACAGCATGTCCCCGCGCCCGAGCAACTTTTCGGCACCGACCATGTCAAGAATCGTCCGTGAATCGACTTGTGACGACACCCCAAAGGCGATGCGTGACGGGATGTTCGCCTTGATCACCCCAGTGATGACATCGACAGAAGGCCGCTGTGTCGCCAAAATGAGGTGTATGCCGGCCGCACGTGCCATCTGAGCGAGACGACAAATCGCTTCTTCTACATCGCCGGCAGCGACCATCATCAAGTCCGCCAATTCGTCCACGATGACCACGATCAACGGCAACAACGGTTCTCCTTTGTCACGCAACTGCATATTGTATCCTTCGATGTTCCGTGTATTGGACTGCGAAAACAACGCATATCGTTTTTCCATCTCGACGACGACTTTTTTTAATGCCAATGCTGCGCGTTTGGGGTCCGTGACCACAGGGGCGAGCAAATGCGGAATGCCGTTGTACACGTTTAACTCGACCATTTTGGGATCGATCATTAAAAATTTGACTTCATCGGGGGTTGCCTTAAATAAGATGCTCGTAATAATGCCATTAATGCATACGGATTTCCCAGATCCTGTCGCCCCTGCCACGAGCACATGGGGCATTTTTGCTAAATTGCCAATCATCGGCTGCCCTGTGATGTCTCGTCCCAACACAATCGTCAGTTTATTTTCGGATTGCTGGAAAACAGGGCTTTCGACGACTTCACGCAACGATACGATGGCAACTTCTGCGTTGGGCACTTCGATGCCGATCGCCGACTTTCCTGGAATAGGCGCTTCCATCCGAATGTCTTTGGCTGCGAGTGCAAGTGCGATGTCGTCGGTTAAACTGACGATGCGACTGACTTTTACCCCGGTGTCTGGTTGTAACTCATACCGTGTGACCGCAGGGCCTTGCACGACATGCAACACCCGCACTTTCACGCCAAAACTTTGCAGTGTGACTTCTAGTTTTTGTGCTTGCTCACGCACCACAGAGGCGTGTGTCACGTGCGGTGTGCCTTGCGACACCCGTGCGAGCAACTGTGGAGAAGGCAACTGATACGGCGCATGCGCGTGGTTCCCCTCTTCCGAAGCGATCTCGAACACGTGGTCGTCCACCCCGTGTTCGGCCACAGGCACGTACGTTGCCCCTGCGGACAGCGTCAACTGTGGCACGCGCACGGGAGCTTGTACACTCGGATTTGAAACATATGGTCGCTCCTCTTCGGCATCCCCCATCGAAACAGGTGCGATTGCCTCGCCATCATGGGAAGAGGAAGTTTCTCCCGTGACGACGACAAGACGACGCCTGCGTGCTTCGCCGTAGGCATACAACCCCTTATTGGCAAAATCACGCAAGCGCCCCCACAACAACACCCCACTTTTGCGCAGGACATTGCCATAAGACACCCCCGTGAGCAACAGCAACCCAATGCCATAACATGCCCATATGATCGTCAGCGCCCCGTACATGCCCGTGCATAAGATCAGCACCCCCAACAACAGTGCCCCGATCCATCCGCCCCCCGCATCGACGGCAAAATTCCATCCCGATGATGCGATGTGCGCCACTTGTTGCGACCACGTCCATGCCATGACGTCTTGAAACGTCATTGTGCTACTACGCGCGTGCACCATGGCATAGTGGGCATGCATCAATGCACCGCCCGCCAACAACACCGCTCCCGTATGACGTACAGTCCACTGCGCAAAGAGGTTTGTCCGCACAATCCATCGATCCAGTGCAACCAGCAAAACGACAATGGGGACGATACGCTCGCCATTCCCAACGGCCACACGACTAAAAAAAGCCAACCATTCGCCCATCCATCCGCCCCGAAACCACGCAATGCCAGCGATACAGACGATCAGGATGCCGATGGCTTCTGCCCGTACGAGCGAGGAAAAAGCACTTTTTTTCTTTTTACGCGTTCGTGCCATAAAACCCCCCGTTCTTTCCGATGGTGAATCGATGTGAAAACGGTTTGTTTTTCATGCGCGACGTTGCCCCACACTATACTTCCATGATAATCGGCAAGATCATCGGACGACGCTTCGTTTGGTCATACAAAAAACGTCCCAATGCATCGCGCACTTGGTTTTTGAGGAGCGTCCACTCGCTGACTTGCTCTTGTTGTAACTTTTGGAGCGTCGAACGGACGATCCGGTTTGCTTCGGATAACAAATCGACCGATTCGCGTACGTATACGAACCCCTTTGTTGTAATGTCTGGCCCTGACAAAATCGTCCCTCTTTGCTTGCTTAATGTGACGACGACGACGACGATACCATCTTGCGACAACAATTTGCGATCCCGTAACACGATGTTTCCCACGTCGCCGATGCCCAATCCATCAATGAGTACATTGCCAGCGAGTGTTTTTCCTGCTTTTGTTGCGCCATTGGTGGTAAATTCAACCATATCGCCATTGTCGATCAAAAATATGTTCGTCTTTGGAATGCCGACTTGCTCGGCTAGCTTGGCGTGCGCTTTGAGCATCCGATACTCCCCATGAATCGGGATGACATATTGGGGCTTCATCATGCTGAGCATCAGCTTGAGCTCCTCTTGATTGCCGTGACCTGACACGTGCGCCCCAGATAAGTTCCCCGTTCCATAGATGACATGCGCTCCTATGCGGTACAGCTCGTCCACCGCCCGACCAATCTCCCGCTCGTGTCCTGGCAACGGTGACGCCGCCACAATGACGGTATCCCCCGACACGATATCGACTTTTTGACTCGTTGCCCGTGCCAAACGCGTCAACGCAGACATCGGTTCTCCATGACTTCCCGTAGACAAAATCACGACTTCTTGCGGGGGCAAAATGTGCGCTTCCTCTAAGGAAATGAGCTGTCCTTGCGCAATGTTCAAATGCCCCAAGCGATGGGCAACCGTGACGACATGCACCATACTCTCGCCGGCGATCGCCACTTTTCGTCCCGTATGTGCAGCGGCGTAAAATACTTGCTGAATGCGATGGACATGCGAGGCGAAGCCGACGAATACAACCCGTTGGGCCGCTTTATGGAACACTTCGATCATTTCGTCCCCAATGACTTTGTCTGATGGGGTGTACCCGTGACGTTGGGCGTTCATACTTTCGGTGAGGAGACAGAGCACACCTTGTTGCCCGATTTGTGCCATGCGGTGCAAGTCTGCCCGATGTTCTTTGGCAGGCGTAAAATCAAACTTAAAGTCTCCGGTGTGTACGATATTCCCCATCGGGGTATGCAACACGACGCCTACGCTATCGGGGATATTGTGATTTGTACGAAAAAAAGAGACCGTGAGTGTACCCAATGAGATCACCGCACGATCGTCGATGACGTGGCATTGCTGCTCGTCGTATACTTGCGCATCTTGGAGTGCTTGGGTAATGAGCCCCAAGGTGAGTTTTGTGCCGTAAATGGGAACGTTCAATTGTTTCAGGATATAAGGAAGTCCCCCGATATGGTCCTCGTGTCCGTGTGTCAACACGATCCCACGTACACGTTCTTTTTTTTCGAGGAGTGCTGCAATGTCCGGAATGACAATATCGACACCGAGCATGTCCTCTTCGGGAAATTTCAGCCCACAATCAATCATAACAATGTCGTCACCACTTTCGACGACGTACATGTTCTTGCCGAGTTCTCCCACACCCCCCAGCGCATACACCACAACTTTGTCCGATCGTTTCATAGGTTTTGTACAACCTCCTCTGTGGAAAACGCTGTCAATAACGCATCAATAAACGCTGCCTCCTCTGCCGTAACGTCCACAAGAGGCAACCGCACCGTTCCACAATCAAGTCCCATTTTGCGTAACGCATATTTGATCGGAACGGGGTTGGGTACCCGATGTGGACAAGCAAACATCCCTTGAAACATGGGCATCAACGTGGTGTGCCTGACAGAAGCCTGTTGCGGTTTTCCCTCCACGTACGCTTGGATCATCGCTTTCATTTGTATGCCCACAAGATGACTGGTGACACTGACGACCCCATGCCCGCCAATGCTCAATACCGGCAGTGTCAACGCATCGTCCCCACTGTACAACGTCAGCTGCGGGGCTTGGGCACGGATGTGCGTCATTTGTTCCAAATCGCCACTCGATTCCTTGATCGCCACAATACGGGGATGTTGTGCCAACACCCGCACCGTTTCGACTGTCAAATTCACCCCAGTACGCGACGGGATATTGTATAACATAATCGGGATTTTGACGTGGTCGGCCACGGCCAAAAAATGACGGATCAACCCGTCTTGCGACGGCCGACTGTAATATGGGGTGACGAGCATCAGGCCATCTACCCCGCATTGCTGGGCTTGGATCGACAAGTCAACCGTATGTTGTGTGTCGTTTGTGCCTGTACTGGCGATGACTTTTATACGCCCGTTGGCAGCCTGTACGGCGACATCGAACAAGGATAATTTCTCTGCATCTGTCAGCGTAGACGATTCGCCTGTCGTTCCCGCAACAATTACCCCATCGTTTTGTTGGGCGATCAAATGTTCAATGAGGCGCTGCGTCGCCACAGGATCGACCTTCTGGTCAGCATCAAACGGCGTGACCATGGCAGCAAGCATGCGACCAAACGTCATGAGTTCTCTCCTTGCGCAGTGGAAAGTGCGCTGGTGCTAGGGTGGATGAGCGTTTCAATAATCTGGACAGCGTTCCATGCGGCTCCTTTGAGCAAGTTGTCGGAGACGATCCACAGGTGAAGTCCACGGGAATCCGTCAAGTCTGGGCGCACCCGTCCGACAAACACGGCCTTGTGTCCGGTCGCCTCTATAGGCATCGGATACTGTTGGCTGTCTGGTGCGTCAACAACGACCACGCCAGGGGCTTGGCGCAACAACGCATACACTTCTTCAAGCACAATGTCCTGCGCACATTGGATGTATACGGACTCGGAATGGCTGTTTAAGACGGGAACGCGTATGCACGTCGCTGCGATGCCGATCGTATCGTCTTCGAATATTTTGTGTGTTTCATTGATCATTTTGTGTTCTTCGAGCGTGTAGCCGTGTGCACCGAACGCATCGATCTGCGGGATCACATTAAAGGCAATCGGATGCTTGACCGGCAAAGAAGCGACCGGCAACACCGTCGGGTCGATCGACTGCCCCTGTAAATACGCTGTCGTCTGCGCTATCGTTTCTTCGATCGCTTTGTCTCCTGCACCGGATACCGACTGATACGTCGATACGATGAGCCGTTGGATGCGATAACGGTCATGCAGGGGTTTGAGGGCAACGAGCATTTGGATCGTCGAACAATTGGGGTTGGCGATAATGCCACGGTGGTCCGCTAGACGATGGGCGTTCACTTCAGGGACGATGAGTGGAACAGTCGGGTCCATCCGATATGCACTCGAATTGTCTACACAAACCGCCCCGCATGATACCGCATGCGGTGCCCATCGCTTGCTCACCTCTCCGCCCGCTCCAAATAGCACAAAATCCAACCCCTCTAATCGCGAGGGGGTGATTTCTTCTACGGCAATCGTCGTGTCGCGAAACGTGTATTCCATTCCCTTGGAACGTTCGGTCGCCATCAAACGCAATTCACCGACGGCAATGGACGACTGGGCAAGCATCTCGCGCATCGCTTTTCCTACTGCTCCCGTCGCTCCGACAATGGCAATGTTATATTCTCGTTGTGGCATGGGTAAATCCTCACTCTCTAGGAATAGTGAAAACGCTCAATCATCATGGGTTGTAACTGCCGTCCGTGCAGTGCCTCTACACACGTCTCTGGAATCAAGTCCATCCGAGCAACGAGTGAGTTCGGCTTTTGTGAGGGGGCATCTTGCCCAAAGGGGACAAAATAAATGTGTTTCATCACGATGAGTTTCGCAATGTTAAAAATGTTGAGTCCGAGCCCGTCGTTCGTCGAGATGGCGAGTACAATCGGCTTGCCATTGCGCATTTGCGCTTTGGCGGCCATCAAAACTGGACTTTCTGTTTGGGCATTGGCGAGTTTACTTGTCGTGTTCCCTGTGCAAGGGGCAATGACGAGAACATCCAATTTATTCGAAGGACCCAACGGCTCCGCATCCACAATTGTTGTAATAATATCATTTCCGGTCAGTTGTTTCAACTGCGTTTGCCATTGAGACGCCGTACCAAAACGGGTGTCTGTCGTCTGCAACGTCTGGGATACGATCGGCAACACCGTTGCCCCCGCCTCAACGAACCGTTGGATTTGAGGCAACACTTCGGCAATCGTGCAATGCGACCCCGTCAGTGCGTACCCGATCGTTTTGTTGGCCCAATTCATCGAACAGCCCCCCCCACCATAGCCTCTTGTTCTTGGATGAGTGTGATGAGTACCGTTGCTAAAACATGACCCGCTGTTTTGGGGGCGACAAGACCAGGCAAACCAGGTGCTAACAACGCTTTGATGCCTCGTTTTTGGGCAAAACGAAAATCTGTTCCCCCTGGAGACGATGCCACGTCCAAAATGACTGCCTCTGTCGATACGTGTGCCAAAACATCCGCAGACAACACCATCGCGGGTACCGTATTGATGAGCATGTGCATGCGCGGCAAAGGCATTGCCCACGTGTCCGTATAAAACGGTTTTAATCCCATTTCTTTTGCACGGGCAAACTGTGTTGCAGTGAGTACCCCAACATGTACGTGCGCCCCGAGCGCATCAAACATGCGACATATCGTCATGCCGAGTCGTCCAAATCCAATCACGGCAATGTGTGCATCGTGAATCGTCTGCACGGTATGCTCAATGGCGAGTTTCAGCACGCCTTCGGCGGTAGGGATAGAGTTATAGATGGCGACATCGTGACGCTGCAGCAACGCAATACACGACAACTGCGCCGTTTCACACAACGTGCGTAAATACGGCTGTGCCACGCCCGTATACACGCGCATTGAAGAAGAAGCATGGGCAAGGTGTTCTGCTGTCAAATAGAGGTCATCGTCCGCATACAACGCCTCGATCCGCCCTGTTTCATCCGTCCCTCCCACGGGCAACACGAGCGCATCGAGCGACGCCAACGCCTCCAACCGCCACGGCGTACGCATCGCCCCACTCCACGTCTGGTGCGCTCGCTCAAACCCAAACAAGTGTAGCGTGGCATCTTGTGCGGACAACTGCGTGATCAGCTCGAGTTGGCGTTGATCGCCACCTACTATGGCAATTTGATACCCAGTCAGCATGGTCATCCTCCCCATCGACGTACCCCTAAGCCACAAATGATGTGTTGCAGTAGGATATGACCGACGTGAAAAAAGGGTGACAAGGAAGTCCGCCCATCGACTCCTTTATTGAACTCATGTAACAGAGGGATGCCTTTGGCAAGAAAGTAAACGTTGTTTTATACAGATAATGTCGTTATAAAAGGCAAAGGCGGATCACACGCCCGTATGCCCGAATCCCCCTCGGCCCCTTGTCGTATCGTCATCGACGAGTGTAGCTTCTACGTGCCACACCACATTTGGCACGCATTGGAACACCAGCTGGGCAATGCGCTCCCCGCGACGAATGACGAACGTTTGCTCTCCATGATTGATCAACAACACGACAATTTCCCCCCGGTAATCCGCATCGATCGTCCCAGGTGCATTGAGCGTCGTGATGCCGTGTTTGAGTGCCAACCCACTTCGTGGGCGGATTTGAGCTTCAAGCGTGGGAGGCATCGCTAGCGCAATGCCCGTCGGAATGCCACGGCGTTGTCGCGGTTCCAGCAAGACATCTGCGTCGACGGCCGCAAACAGGTCATAGCCACTCGCTTGATCGGTCATTTTTTTTGGCAACGACACCCCATGCGGCAACAAAACGACCTTCACTGCGTACGGCGGTGTCATATTGTTTTTCTCCATGCTACCAGAGCATCTTCCGTATGACCGACGAGTGCTGTCGCAGGCTTCGTACAAAACAGCCGGGTGGTCAATTGGCGAATGTCGTCGTGCGTCACGGCTTCAATGCCATGCATGAGCTCATCGAGCGTATACAAACGACGGTTCATGAGCTCATTTTTGCCGTTGCGGGTCATTCGACTGTTGGCGCTCTCGAGCCCAAGAATCAAACTGCCTTTCATTTGCTCTTTTCCGCGACGCAACTCTTCGTCGGTCATCCCCTGTTGGGCAAGGTCATCCAACGTTTCACGCATCAAAGACAACACATCGTACGTATGTTTTGGTGCAATGCCAGCATACAACGTAAACAATCCGCTGTCTTGGTGCGACGTATGATATGAATACACCGAATAGGCAAGGCCTCGTTGCTCACGAATTGTTTGGAACAACCGTGAACTCATCCCCCCGCCCACGACGTTATTAAACAAAATCATCGCATACAGCAAGTCATCGGAAAGCGAACACCCTGGAAAAGCCATGCACAGATGGTGCTGCTCCGTCTTTTTCTCCAAAAACATGTGTCCACTGCGAAAATGGGGGGCTTCCACCGTGCGTGAAGGCGTACGGTTTTCGTAATGACCAAAAGCTTGTTCGAGCCTGTCCATGATCGTCGCGTCTAGATGCCCCGCTACACTAATGACGATCGCTTCGTTCGTGTAATGGTCTGCGATGTGTGCGACTAAGTCGTTTCGTTGCATCTGTTGCAATCGCTCGGACGTCCCTAAGATAGAATACGACAACGGATGACCGTCATAGGTTGCTTTTGCCAAAATGTCGTGCACCAAATCATCTGGCGTATCTTCATACATGGCAATTTCTTCCATGATGACGTTTTTCTCTTTTTGTAATTCCTCAGCCGCAAACAAAGAATGAAAAAACATGTCCGCCAACACATCGAGTGCGCGGGGCATGTGTTCATCGAGTACTTTGGTAAAGTAGCACGTGTATTCTTTGGACGTAAATGCGTTTACTTGTCCCCCGATGCCGTCAAAACAATTGGCAATTTCTTGTGCAGAATAGCGGGGGGTTCCCTTAAACAACATGTGCTCAATAAAATGAGAGATGCCATTGGTCGATTCGGTTTCGTGTCTTGAACCTGCCTTTACCCATATGCCCAGTGCAACCGAACGATATGTCGGAATGTGTTCTAAGACAACACGGATCCCATTTTTTAGTTGGTGCTTTTCCATGCGATTTTTCCTCCTCGCTCACGGGGG
>JAULZZ010000030.1:0-15346 GCA_032117095.1 Paenibacillus sp. | reverse complement strand
GTCAAAATCGCATACAACACCGCTTCATCGCCACTATTGCGATACCCATAATAGCCCAAAATCACCACGCGTTTTATGGTGTGATCCGTTGTGACCATCGTTTATTCACTCCTTTGACGAGGACACTGAGCACCCCCCCAATCAATGCACCAAGTACGATCCCATAGCTAACACGAATGACCGAAACGGCAAGTGGCGTGTGCAAATGCGCAAACGTATCGACGATGGAGATTTGTCCGATCGTGATGAAGAGAATCCCGACGCCGATCCACCCTTTGCGCCACGTCGCCCCACACAACAGTGCCACGATCATCATCGGATGCGCCAGCAAAAACTCTTTTGTCCGTGGACGCACGCCCAACACATCTTGCAACAGCTGTCTCCCGATGCGTTCCAATTCTGTCGTCTGCCCCGCATTCCCCGTACGCGACAAGTAATACATGCCGAGGAGAACCGCTACCCCCACCCCACATAGCGCAACCACCGTCACGGGTTTTTGCAAAAAAGCATACGCCTGCACGACTACCGTCTTCCACTGAAATTGCGCCTGCGCATACATAAAGTACACAAAAACGAGGATAATCGGTATGACATGGAGTACCGTGACCCCGCGAAACAAGTCGATCCCGTACACGTATAAGGGAGAGTCGAGCAACCCGACGGACAATGTGGCGCCGATCAACGAGATCCCACTCGTCACGACCAATGCTTGGATGGCAAAAGAAATGGTTTGGCGTGCTTTGTCCGCATAAAACATGGCGACACGACGAATAAAATAGCACATGGCGTTCGTCACAGTGGCAATACTCGCCCCGAGCGCAAGCGCTGGTGCGACCAGCTGTGGCGCAACCAGCCATAACAGTGCGCTCCCCACGAGCCCCAGCAAAAATGCCCCGACAGCCCATGTTGCGACAAATTGTCCGACCATCCATGCGATCCACGCGACTGCCCCCGTGGCAATGACCGCCTTGAGTCCCAAGCGCAAAGGATGAGAAAATGTCATACCAGGCGCAAACGGCTGGGCAACGCCAAGCGTGAACTCGTTCTTTTTTAACTGCTGGGCAGGCCCCGCCGGCAAAGAGAGAAGATGGACGAGTGCCTCCATATTGTCTTTATAAATGCCCATGGCAGGGTCTAGCAAGACGTGGGCATTCCAATAAATCATCCGAATGTTCCGATCTTGTACCGCCAAATTGATCCGATCGATGACATCGTCTGGTTCACTAATCAACGAAGCAGGAATCGAGTGCAAGCGCACGACGTTGTATGACGTGTGTTGTGCCAAATTGCGTATGCCTTGTTGTGGTTTGGCGATTTCGACCATCGAAAGTCCGATGTTTTTTTCTTGCATCAGTCTGCCCATCGTCTGCAAACTTTTTTCTTTGGGATCGTCTGCAAATCCACTGACCGCAGAGCCGTCAAAAATAATCCGGGTCACCTGTGCTGCTGCCAACGATGTCAGTAGTTTTTTCATGGCGGGCGTGTCAAACGGTTGGCGTTGATCTGTTAAGCGGACTGCAATATGAAATCCAAGGGATTGCAAGCGCTGGATGTCCAAGGGGTTCGGATCGAGTGCGTGCCGTTTGGCCGCTTCAGGGGGCATGGCAATTTGTACGACATCTTCTCCCAAAAGCGACACTCGTTGCACGTCGACCCCTACACGGGGAAAGGCTGTCATAATCAGGGGCATTAGCGTTTGTTTTGCCACATCGTTCAAGAAAACGACGATCGTCTCGTTGTCCGAAGCGCCCGCTCGTTGTCCTTGGGCCATCGCCACGTCCCGTTTGGCGTATACACGGATGTATTGTGCCCATTCGAGTTCCCGCAACGTGCTCTCATAGACGGCCATCGTCGTGATGCCCGCCTGACGCAACCGCTGCTCATAATGTGCGATGACTTCACGGGGTTTTCCCCGATATGACGCAATCTCTAACAAATCGCGATAATCGAACACAAACTCCACC
The DNA here is from genome assembly GCA_032117095.1 of Paenibacillus sp. GTDB lineage: Bacteria > Bacillota > Bacilli > Paenibacillales > YIM-B00363 > REEB470. The sequence continues at coordinate 13,382 of JAULZZ010000030.1, read as the reverse complement.
GTACGACTCGTTTGCTCCCGCTCATGGCGAGCGACGATAAACGGAATCGCTGCGAGGATGGCACAAACGGTGACCACGAGGAGCGCCCCCCGAAGTTTGGCAACCTTGCGTGTATAAAACGTAAACAACAGCCCACACCTCGGATCTTTTTAGACAGAATAGCCGTCTTGTAGAACGTGTTGCACGCGATCCATGACTTCTTTTTTCATCGCTTCTACGGCGGCGACGGCTTCTTCTCTTGTTTGTCCTTTTGCAGAAAAATATAACTTGATCTTCGGTTCGGTACCCGACGGGCGCACACAGCACCACGAGCGATCCGCCCGCACATATTTTAACACGTTTTCTTGAGGCAATCCGTGCTTGTCTTCTAAATAATCGTGCACGTGGGTGACCGCCATGTTGCCGATGTACTCAAAGGGGTGTTGGCGAAACTGTTGCATAATCGCCTGCATTTTTTGCATGCCTTCGACCCCGTGCAACGTGATCGCATGCGTTTGGTCTTCATAGGTGCCGTGTCGCGCATAAATCCGTTCAAATACGTCGGCGATCGTCAATCCTTTCCCCTTATAATAGGCGACTGCATCGGCGACGAGCAATGCAGCGACGACCCCGTCTTTGTCGCGGGTGTACGTTCCTGCTAAGTATCCGTGACTTTCTTCGTAGCCAAACAAAAAATTGTGCGTGTGTGTTTGTTGAAAATGCGTCATCTGCGCTGCAATGTATTTGAAGCCGGTGAGCGTGTAGACGACGTGCACCCCATAATGACGTGCGACTTCGGTGCCGAGTTCACTCGTCACGATCGTCGTGACCATGGCGGGGTTTTGGGGCATCGTCTGGCGAAGTGTATGCTGTTCAAACACATACTCTGCAAGCAATACACCGATTTGGTTTCCCGTGAGCGTCTCATAGTGTCCGTCGTGGTGGCGATAGATGACGCCAAGCCGATCACAGTCCGGATCGGTCGCCATGGCAACGTCTGCTTCATGCGCAATCGCCATCGCACACACCCGTTGCATCACCGTGGCATCTTCTGGGTTGGGGTGTGTAACCGTCGGAAAATCGCCCGATGGGATCATTTGTTCTTCATCACATACGAGGTGTGTATGTCCCGCTGCTTTTAATACGTCGAGCACCGTCGGTTGCCCTGTCCCATGGATCGGGGAATACGCAATCACGAGCGGGGAACCTACGGTGTCATGCGCCAATGCACTTGGGCGCGTCTGCAATACGGCTTCACAATACGCCTTGTCCATGTTTTCGCCAATGGACGTGAAGTGTGGTGATAACGGATCAAGCGGAGCACGGCGTACGTCCTCAAAGCGCGTAGTCGCTGCGATCGCTTCTTTGACGTGACGGGAAGGGGCTGTCAACAACTGCCCTCCATCACGTCCGTACACCTTAAATCCGTTGTATTCCTTGGGGTTGTGGCTGGCGGTGACGACAATGCCCATGTGCGCCCCATAGTGACGCACTGCGTACGAAATCATCGCTGTCGGACGCGGTTGGGCGAACAAGTACGTCTCAATGCCGTTGCCGAGCATAATGGAGGCGACTTCTTCGGCAAATGCACGGGAATGCGTGCGGGTATCATACCCGACCACGATCGACCCTTGCTGCCCTGTGGCAACTTGTTGCCCCAAATACGTCGCAATGCCTTGCATCACCCGTCCGATCGTATATGGATTCCACAACGTCGATCCGAGCCCGAGCATCGCCCGAAGGCCCCCTGTTCCAAAATCGATATCCTGATGAAATCGGCGGATAATTTCTGTAGGGTCGTTGGCAATTTGTTGCAACTCTTGCCGATGCGCATCGGTCAACGCTGGATTTTGTACCCATTGTATGTACTCTTGTTGTGCGCGTGTATGTTCCATCGCTCAGCCTCCTACACGTGGTTGCAACGCAAACAGCAACTCCGCTTCGACGGCGAGATGCTCCCCGACGCGCGCAATCGCTTTCCCTTTGCCGATCGAACCTTTGATCTTTATAATATGTACCTCTAAATGAAGCGTGTCGCCAGGGACGACGGGGTGACGAAAGCGCACCGCATCAAGCCCCGCGAACAACGCCAGTTTGCTTTTGTTTTCTTCCATGCTGAGCAAAGCAACTGCACCGACTTGTGCCAACGCTTCCACGATGAGTACACCGGGCATGATCGGGTGTTCGGGGAAATGCCCTGCAAAAAACGGTTCATTGATCGTCACCTGCTTGAACCCGACGGCACGTTCGCCAGCGACGAGTTCCGTGATGCGATCGAGCAGTAAAAACGGCGGACGATGCGGGATAATGTGTTGAATTTGCGTCACATCGAGCATAAATTCATTCCTTTCGGTTACACTAATGTCATTCTCTTCTTCTGCTGCAGCAGGGAAGGTTGATATAAAAAGGCGACGGTGGTCATCCCGCCGTCGATTTTCTGTGCATTCGGGCGTGTTGCGACTTTCGTAGTAATCCACGGTGGGCTCTACACGTCATCTTTGAATACGAGGTCAAACACGTGTTGCCACGTGCTCCATTGTAACACATCTTGGGACTGACCGCCTCCCAACTGCACGTAGCCAACATACAACCCCAAATAAAACAGTCCGATCGTAAGTCCGAGGAACAGAAAGCGACGCCCCCATGATTTGCGTTTTTTTGGGCGATTACGGGGGCGTGGTGCAGGTGTTTTTGCCATGGGGGGTACTCCTCGACGGGAAATGGATGCATTGTCGCAATATTACAGGGAATATATTATACGAAACACTGATTAAAAACATCTATGCAGAGCGATTCCTTTTGCGGGAAAGCACAGTAATTTTTAACCAATGCGATTGCTATATTCAAACCATCTTTCGTATTAGGTGCGCAAATTGTTCGTCAGCCCCATCAACGTGTCTGCTGACGCGAGTGACTTGGCATTGAACTGAATCATCCGTTGCGCCATGAGCACGTCGGTCATTTCTTGGCCGAGGTCGACGTTCGCACGTTCGACGTATCCTTGGCGAATGCGTGTCCGTTCTGCTGGATTGGCAGGGGGGTTCGCTGGGTCATACGGCGCGAGCACTTGGTTGGCGCCAGTGCCTTCTGCTAAGACATAGTCATTGTCTGGTCCGCGCATCAGCCCGTCCGCACGCACGACGTTCATCACTTTTAGGCGCCCGATCAGGCGTGGTGGTTCGGAAGCATCGGCGGTCGGACGCACGTATACTGCCCCCGTCTCGTCGATCGTCACCGCATGGTTTGCAGGGATACGCAACGGTTCGTCTGTCGTACTCCGTACGACATGCCCCGCAGGCGTCGTCAACACGAAGTCTGCTTCATTTTGCAAGCGACCGAGCATCAACGTGCCATCCCGTGTCCAAGACACTTGTGCATCGGCGGCCCCTGATGTCGCATTTTTCATCACTTCGAGCACGCCATTGCCCTCGATCGCCACGTCAAGTGGACGCGAAGTGAGTTCCAACGCACCTTGGACGAACGACGTAGAAAAACGACCAAGGCGTGCGCCGGACCCTTCGACAAACCCTACAGGAGTGAGCCGCTCGGGACGCGCAACTTGTTGTGCTTGGGGCAGGATGCGCGTGAATACATCTTGGAAAGAAACGGTTTGACGTTTGTAGGCAGTCGTATTGACATTGGCGATGTTGTTGGCATGTACGTCTATGCGTTGTTGGGTGGCGCGGAGGGTGACGAGTGCTTGGATCATCGATTTGTTCATACGCGTCCCACCTCGTTGACCGCTTTTTCTAACGATTTGTCCAAAAATTGGACGATGCGTTGGTTGGACTCATACGCACGTTGTGCGGTCATCAGATCGACCGATGCACGTGCAGCATCTACATTGGAACGCTCAATGCGCCCTTGATACAGCCTGACATCGTCCGCCTGCCCCACCAAAGGGGGTTCATCGCCCTGTAAGCGAAAATTTCCATTGCCCTCACGGATGAGCGCGTACGGATTGTCGATACGGACAATGGCGATCGCAAGCGGCTGGCCTGTCGCATCGACCAAAGGTTGCTGTGTGGTTTGGTTGTACAACGTCCCCTCAGGAGAAATGCTGAGCTCCTCAGGGGCGATCGGGAGGCGTATCGGCTGGCGATTGGCATCGAGCACGAGATCGCCATTGGCCGTCACGAGTTGTCCGAGCACATCAATCGCAAACTGTCCATTGCGTGTATACCGTGGCGTGCCGTCTGCACTGCGTACCGCAAACATCGCTTGCGGTTGAAAGCGCACGTCTCCCTCTGGCGTCACTGCCTTGCCTGCGGCATCGAACGTCAATCCTGCTACCCCAATATTCGACACGAGTGCGACATCCAGTGGATTGCCCGTATCCAGCACATCCCCCTGCCCAAAATGCGCCAACGCTTCTTCTGCCATCGCCGCCAAAGGAAACGTCCCGATCGCAGTCGTGCGTACGTCGCCGAATGCGTCACGTTGTTGGCGATCGATCATCCAATCGGCAAACGTGCGCGTAACGACGGTCTCGTTCTTATATCCTGTCGTGTTCATGTTGGCGATATTGTTCGTGATCGTGTCGTGGCGACGTTGGCTTGTGATCATCCCCGTCACTGCGGTGTTGAGTCCACGTAGCATAACAAACCCTCCCTAGATGAGCCTTTTTCATCTCCTGCGCTATTTCCATCGAGAAATGCGATCTAAGTTGTCCAACATGACACCCGTTCCTTTGACGACACAATACATTGGATCTTCGGCGACCAATACAGGCACTTTGAGCTCGTTCATCATCAGCTTGTCTAATCCGTTGAGCAGTGCCCCACCACCCGTCAAAATCACGCCCCGATCAATAATATCGGCAGATAGCTCTGGCGGTGTGCGCTCCAATACGGATTTTGTCGACACGATAATGGCTGAGACGGATTCCCACAATGCCTCACGAATTTCTTTGGAGTATACGGTTTTGGTGAGGGGCAAGCCACTGACCATGTCCCGCCCACGAATGTCAATTTCTTCGTGCAGTGCATTGTCGGGGTCGACTGTGCCGATCTTTACTTTGATGTTCTCGCTCGTGCGCTCACCGATGAGTAGTTTGTACTTGTCTTTAATATACTTCATGATGGCGGCATCAAATTTGTCGCCAGCGACTTTGATCGAGGACGCCGTCACGATGTCGCCCATAGACAACACCGCCACATCTGTCGTGCCTCCCCCGATATCGACGACCATATTGCCACTCGGTTGGTAAATGTCCATGCCTGCCCCCACGGCGGCCGCCTTGGGTTCTTCCTCGAGCCATACTTCCTTGGCGCCACTGCGCTGGGCAGCCTCTTGGATCGCCTTTTTCTCCACTGACGTGATATTGGTAGGGGCACAAATTAAGATGCGCGGTCGACTGTGCCACGTCTTGCCACCGACACGTGCAATAAAGTGTTTTAGCATGATCTCTGTGATCTCAAAATCGGCGATCACACCGTCTTTGAGTGGACGAAGCGCCATAATATTGCCTGGCGTACGGCCGACCATGCGGCGCGCTTCTTCCCCTACTGCGAGCACGCGTTTGGTTTCGTGGTCAATCGCCACGACGGATGGCTCGTCGAGTACGACGCCACGTCCTTTCACATGAATCAGTACGTTGGCAGTGCCCAAATCAATCCCGATGTCCTTGCCAAACATGGATGCGCCTCCTAAAATGCCCAATCATGAAAAACCAACATGTAAAAAACATACGATCGTCCTGAAAAATATAATCTGCCTCTGCGTAAGAGTACCGTGTTGTGCACTTCGTTGGCTAGTGTACCCATTATAAGGGGAAAAGCCATGATCTTGCAAGATGTTGCAGAAAATGAATCGAGGCATATTTCGGAAGAATCTACCCTGTCTTTTTTTATGAAAATATTGTTTTTTTGTTATTCCTGATGGAAAATTTCCCGTATCATTGAGACGGCTCGCTAGATAAAATCTCGATCAATTCAATAGAAAGTACTGTCCATCGTTGTATTTTTTTCTAGCGGTTGTTTGTCGATGCGCCTGCTTTTGGCAATCTCTATCGCTTTTTCATGCTTCCCTTCTGCGTTGCCTTCCGTCTTCGCTGTGTCAATCATAAGTTGAGTCCCGTCTTAATACGTATCACATATTGAAAAAATATCATATCGAGGGCTGCCTTTTGCGCAAAAGAAAAGGATGTTTTAACGGGATAAAAAAGCATATCCTTTCCGCTAGGGTATCCGTACGGTCAAGGCAAAAAAACGTTTCCTCTATGAAGAGAAAACGTTTTTTTGGGTTTTCTGAAAAAATAACTTTACACGTGTGTTGTCGTCTGTTGGCTAATCCCGTGCAAAGCATGCGCCGCTTGTGTGGTGAGTGGTTCGCGTACCGCTACATCGCCGATGGTCACGACGCCCACGAGTATGCCGTTGTCAATGACTGGCAATCGGCGCACTTGATGATTGCCCATTTGCTGTGTGAGGTCGTCAATGGACGTTTGGGGCGTCGTGGTCGTGAGTGGATCGGCACTGAGTACTTCTTTGATCGAGGTGGCGCCGACGAGCCCTTTGGCATACCCACGAATCACCAAATCCCGATCGGTGACGACACCGACAAGTTTTTTGTTCGATTCGATAATCGGGATAAACCCTACATCTTGTTGGGACATCATCTTGGCGACTTCAGTAATCGTCTGCTGTGTGGTGGCGGTTACTACCGCTGTGTGCATCAGTTGTTGCACAGTTTTCGGGGCGTTCATCTCAACCATCCTCCTCCTTTTGTCTCCCCTACTGTGCCCAATCACCACGCATATTATACAGCAATGTGCTGCGACGACGAGCTTTCCCCCCCCCACGGCATTCAACGGGCCCACGTGACCGCCTCGATCACGAACGTATACGGATGCGCAAACGAACCACGATCGAGCGCCTGTTGTATGGTGGTTGCACAGTGATGAAGCGTGCTGCCTGTCGTATAGACGTCGTCGACGAGTACGATGCGGATGGGGGTATCGGGGCGTTGTGTCGTCACCCATGCCCCAAATGTAGCCCATGCATGAGGGTCGATCGCAAACGAGTGTTGGAGCATGGTCCAGCGTTGTTGGCGCGACAAGGTGCTTTGTTTTGGCGTATCGCAAATGCGTTGTAACAGTGGCATGTGTGGCATTGTGCGCATGTTTGCGAGGTGGGCAGCGAGCAAGTACGCCTGATTGAATCCCCGTTCAAACTGTCGTTGTGTGCTTAACGGCACTGCCGTGAGCACGGTCGGGCGTTCCTTCGTCTTCGACGAGGGTTCAGGGGGGTCGACATCGAGCGTATGGTGCATCATGTGCCCGAACAACGCCGCCAATTTTTCGTCCCCACGGTATTTGAACTGGGCGAGCCACTGGCGCATGGATGCCTCGTAGCGTACCGCACTGCGGTTGCGACGCAAAGGGAAAAGAGGGCGATGCACACAATCTGCACAAGCTGTCGACTTGCCACAATGCACACATGCGATCGTCTCCACCCAAGGAATTCGTTTTGCACAAGCTGCACACATCATCCGCCCAAGTGCGAGGTGCTTTCTCCCCAACTGCGTCTCCGTGACATGCCGATGCATGTGTTTTGCGCACAAAGAACAAGGAGACACAGGAGGACGTAAGATTTGCGCGATCCCTTTGAAAATGGCACCTCTCATGGGGTGTTGTCCGCTGGATATGCGTGGAATTGTGCAGGATACCGCCGTTTTGCCTGCGTGTTCATCTCTACGATATGGGCGATCGCCGCACGTTGGGGGGCCGTCCTATACGGCGCAAAAAAATACACGTTTCCCCGTGGGTCCTCTATTTTGCGACCTGCCCGTCCCGCCATCTGGATGAGTGTCGTTTCATCGAACAACGCAGCGTGGGCATCGAGAATGCATACGTCGGTTTTCGGGACGGTGACTCCCCGTTCCAAAATCGTCGTCGTGACTAAGATGCGGATTTCTTTTTGGCGAAACTGGACTACTTTTGTGGCACGGTCGGCGTCTTGGGACGACGTTCCAGCGATTGGAATTTGGGGGAAGGCGTGTTGAAAAAGGGTGGTCACTGCGGGGATGTCCGCAATGCGCGGGATGAAAACGAACAGCTGAGCATCCCGCATCACACTTTTTCTCACTATTTTCTCCAATGACGAGGGGAGACGAGGCGGTGCATGTGCGTTTCGTTGGGTGGTGGTGCGCGTCCACGACGCCAGCGGGGCGAGTGCATGCCACTGTGGTACGGGCAAAGGGTGTCCATGGTACCGCATACAGACGAGGGCGTACGGCAGCGTACCGCGTTTGGCTTGTCGTTGGAGTGCATATGGCGGTGTGGCAGAAAGCCAAATGGATTTGCCCTCTTTTTTGCATGCGTGTTGCGTGGCCGCATGCAACATGGCATTGCCGTGATACGGGAAAGCATCGATCTCATCCACGATGACGAGGTCGAATGCATGACGAAAACGCAAGATTTGATGCGTGGTTGCCAAGGTAATTTCTTGCAATGCCATCGCCCGATCGGGACTCCCTCCATATAACGCACAAATGTGCTGGGAAGCAAACGCTTGACGCACCCGCGGGAGCAGCTCCAACACGACATCGCGTCGCGGGGAGGCGAGTAAGACGCGGCCCCCTTGGGAAATGACCTGCGCAATGAGTGGAAATACCATCTCGGTTTTTCCAGCGCCAGTGACCGCCCACAGTAAAAATGCGTTGCCTGCAGTCGGCGTGCGTAAAAATTGCAGTGCTTGTGCTACGGGGGCGCGCTGTGCGATGCCCAACTGCCCTGTGTGCACCTCGCTGTGCGGTCGGGGTGGTGGTGTGTCGCAAGGTTTCTGGTGTGCAGGGGGGCGGTTGCCTGTGAGCAACAACGTGCACGCGCGAATACGTCCCATCGTCATGCACGCCTCACAATAGGGGCACACGCATTGGCAATACGGACACGTCGTGAAATGCATCTGCGCTGCTCCACTGTGGCACCGTGCGCACGTGTAGGTGCGCTTCTTTTTTCTTGTGAAAAACGTGGGTTTCGTGTGCACGTGCATCCCCGCCTGTCCCGTGACTTCTCCGCGCAAGATTCCCCACTGTACAATTTCTTCCCACCGCATGGTTTGGGGCAATCCTGCTTGTTGGGCAAAGGAAACGAGCTCGGTTGTCGTAATCCATCGCCCGTATAACCAGCCAATCCACGCGTCCACGACCGTTTCGTCGATCACAGGAGGGGTCTCGAGCCACGTGGCACACGATATGGTCATCCAAGAAGGGGCCGTCGTCCCTTTGTGCGTCGCTGAGAATACACTTTGCAACAGTGGAGAGCGCACGGCTGAACCCATCATCGTGCGTATCGCAGAAGCGAGCGGAAAGCGATGCGGTTTGGGCGGTTTCTGGGGAAGGTCGTGCGTGATGTGCGTCATCGTCTGCGCCAACGACTGGCGTATGGGGGGGATGACTTCGAGGGTGTGTTGTCCCCTTTGGGACCACCACAACGCATCGCACGGCATGTGGATCGATATGCGTCTCTTCTGCTCCCCTGGTACCCGATACACCGTTGCCCACATGGCATGGTTTCTCTCCTTTCTCTCACGCGGTGTAAAATGCATTGCCTTGTGATAGGCGATCCAAATCAGATGGAGGCGGTTTTTCGTGATTTTTCCCAGAGGCACCGCATACGAAGACGAACCCCTGATTGGAAAACATCGGAAATCCCCCCTCCCTCGTGAAATAAAAAATAAGCACACCCCACCGAGAATGTTCTCAGAAGAGCGTGCTTCACTCGCTACATATTATACGGGGTGTTTTTTGCAGATGCAAATGTTTTGCGACAAAAAATTCAAAATTTCGACAACTGTTTGGGGGGGCGTGTGCCGTCTGTGCCATACACCCTCTACTTTCCTTGTCTCTACGCCTGCTTGCTCGTACTGTCGTGGATGGATTCACGCAAATAAATAATCCGCTTGCATGACGGGATCCGAAACAGCCACTGATGCGCTTCGTCCCAGTTGCGCAATGCGACGATATGCCAATGCACCGACTTCGTGATGAACAATCGTTCGGCGATGCGCAACGTTTCGTCTGTCGACCCGACATCGAGCAAGGTCACCGCGTCGGTAGTATGCCTCCTGTGTGCGACGGATCTAGCGTAAAAATAAAAATAATGTTCAATTTTTGGGGCTGCATTGTGCGTGATGACGACGGTGCGCTCCTCAGGACTTCGGAAAAATCCGTTGTCCTTCCAGACGAGTACGTGCAAGACGATCAGCGCACATCCATAAACGAAAAATAAAGTAAAGATCGCAACGCCCATTTGCGCTCCCTCCTTTGTTGGGATCATCCGCATCACAGCTTGAAAAGCGATGCACCGCGGGTTGCCTTTTGTGCGAAAGAAAAAGGCGTTTTCACGGCGGTGGAAAGGCATTCCCTTTCTGCTGGGGAAGAGGGTTGGAAATCGGGATTCGTATAACGTATGACGTGAAAAAAAAAAGGTGCGTGATGCGTCATACTCATACTAAACACGGTTTGAATGCAGGAAACCGATTGGTTAAAAAGCGCAGTGATTTCTTGTGCAATGGGGCCCTTGGTATGGTCGTTTTTAATCCGTGTTTAGTATTGATAGATATTGATATGACGGGAGCGCCCATCATCTTTTCTGCATAAAATCGATTTTACTGCATATCATTATGCTATAATGATGCAGTAAAAGTTTTAATGAGGCAGGTGATGATATGAAGCATTTTGACTATCAGAAAATTCGAAGCGAATTATTTACACCTGAGATTGTAAATTACATTGCTGCGATTCGGGAATATAAAGGGAAGCAAGTACTGTATATGAAGGCGCAGCCGGATGTTCTTTCGGCAATGCTGGATATTGCCAAGATTCAAAGTACAGGAGCATCCAATCGGATTGAAGGGATCTATACTTCTGAAATGCGTTTGACGCAACTCGTACGTCATAAGTCAGAACCGAAAAATCGAGACGAACAAGAAATCGCTGGCTATCGGGAAGTACTGAGTACCATTCGTGACAATTATGAGTACATCGTGCCGCGTTCCAATGTCATTTTACAACTCCATCGTGATTTGTACAGTTATATTCCGACCTCCGTTGGTGGGAGATACAAGAATGTCGATAACGTCATTGAAGAGGTGGACAAGCAAGGACAGAAGCGAGTTCGATTTCAACCGTTAGCTGCCTTTGAGACACTGGATGCGATGGAACGGCTTTGTCATGCATTTTTACTGGCGATCGATACTGCAAAAATCGATTCATTGCTATTGATTCCGATGTTTATCCTTGATTTTTTGTGCATCCATCCATTCAATGATGGGAATGGACGAATGAGTCGCTTGTTGACGTTGCTATTACTTTATCGTGAAGGATATTTGGCTGGAAAGTATATTAGTTTGGAAATGATGATTGAAAAAACGAAAGAATCTTATTATGAAACACTGGAGCAAAGTTCACATCATTGGCACATGAACCAGAACAACTATGCTCCGTTTGTTTCATATTATCTAAGCGTTATTTTGGCAGTGTATAAAGAATTCGACAGTCGCGTTGATTTTGTAAAAACAGGAGGCGTTACGAAAGCGGATCGAATTCGATTGCTGATTTCGAATACGCTAGGAAAAGTAACCAAAGCCCAAATGGCAGAAAAATGTCCCGATATCAGCATCACAACCATCGAGAAAACACTTGCAGGGCTGCTAAAACAAGGTCTCATCAAAAAAGTGGGAGTCGGACGAGCAACGGCTTATGTCTGGAATCAAGAGTATTGAATACAGGAATCGTGTTGGTTAAAAAGAACAGTGTGTTTCGTATGAAATACGCAGTAGCGTTTTTTAGAGAACGCACAACATGTGTGATCGTCCCACCTCCGCCAACGACGATTTTGACAACGTTATATATTTTTGGTAAAATCGTATCACATGAAAAATGAACCTGTTGGGAGGGAATGCCCATGCGTACGCGCATCGTAGCGGGAAGTTTACTCTTGATTTCTTTTTTTGTCAGCCAAATGCAAGGCACACAAGCACAGACGTCCTTACAGGGCATCGCTCCTGCGCCACTACCTGTCTATGTCGTACAATCGGGAGACACGCTATTTGGGATTGCAAGAAAGCACGGGATCCCCATTAATGCGTTGTTGAGGAGTAATCCAGCGTTGTCTATGTACAGCACAATTTACCCTAGTAATAAAATTACTATTCCTCAAAAAACGGGAAATCGCGCTTCTGTACCTGTGCTGAATTCAGCTGTTGGGCAAAACATTCAGGTTTCAGTTAAACCTACTCCCAACACTCCAAAAAACCCTTTCAATTCCAGTGGATTTACTAATTTTCAAGGAAATACCCCCCTACATTCCCTTAAAAGTAACAAACCTACTCCTACGCAAAATAACAAGTGTATCAAGCCGAAAAATTATAGCCAAAAAAATCAGCATCATTTTTGTATGATCAACGCTACGATAAAGTCCGTCATCCAATCAGACAAAGCGATTGCATTGACTGCCCAGAAAAAAGCAAACGAAAAACCTTTCGATATCGCCAAAAAAACAGTCGTTGCTTATTTCCAAAAAAACAAAACTCTACAAGATAAAGTCGTGATCGATGCGGATGGATACCGGTGTGACGTAAAAAACGGCATGCTCGTCAATGGACGTAATAAACCACACGCTGGTCATTGCCTCATGCCCGTAGGTGGTTTCGATCAGCAAAAGCAGAAAATGGACGTGTATTTTGTTTATGTTCACCGCAAAACGGGTGAAATTCGCGCAAGTCGCTATACGATTTCCTTTCAAAGGGAGAAGTTTTTGGGGATTTTCTAAATGCCCCTCATTACACACGCAACCCCCTGCCCACAGGACGTGGTCGGGGGGTTCTCATTTTCCCTTATATTCACTGCCAATGTCAACAGGTTAAGCGGATGATCTTGGGTACGGATGAAACAGTGATCTAGGTATTTTTTCAAAAACGTCAAGTTTTTTCGGATTCCCGTTTCATTGCAACATACTGTGGATAAGCTCTTAACCTGTTGACATTGTATTCACTGCTGTAAGACAATGCGACGCGTGGGGGCATCCCATTGCACGCGCATACCGAGTTGTTGGGCAACAGTACGTAGGGGGAGGAGCGTGCGTCCGTTGACGACTTTTGGGGGGTGTTCTCCCGCAAGGCGTGTGCCGTTGCGCAGGATGGTTGTGTCTTGCACCCACATGGTGAGATGTTTGGCGTTTTGGCGAATCGTAATTTTCTTTTGTACGCTGTCCCATTGGACGACTCCTCCGAGGGCATCGACGACAAAGCGAACTGGAACGTAGGTGGTGCCTGCAAAACGGCGTGGCGGTTCTTCTAGTTTTTTTGGCGTGTCGTTCACCATGCTGTCTTTTTTGTCGAGCGTAAGTGCGATCGTGTACGGAGTGGGGGGCGGAAATTCCTCTTGAACACAGGTCAACC
>JAULZZ010000029.1:0-1850 GCA_032117095.1 Paenibacillus sp. | reverse complement strand
CATCGCAAAGATTTGCGGCTGACGGGGTTGCCTGGGTTAGAATATATTGCGAAAAAAGGGGAACCGAGTATACATGTGGTCATTTTGGATCCGCGATTGATTGCCAACGGCAGGCATGCACAGCACAGCGGAAAACAGTTTCTCCAATACGTAGTGCAGTTGCAACAAACCTATATGCGTGCAGGGAAACGACTGCATGTGCTGTACGGGGAGCCAGTGAAAGTCATTGCGGCGTTGGCAAAAAAACAAGCGGTAGGGGAAATTGTATTTCATGAAGATGTGACGCCGTATGCAAAGGAGCGGGATCGTGCAATCCGTGTGTGGGCACAGGAAAATGCCGTGACATTGACCTCGTTTTCTGATTTGACGTTATGCGATTTTGATGCACTTCATGCCGCGCACCAACGCCCGCTGACACAGCCGTACAAAGTGTTTACGCCGTTTTATCGCAAATGGAAAGAATGGGTGAGCGATCAGGATTTTGCCACGAGACCGACGACATATGAGCGGTTAGAAACGCTTTCTCTTGAAGATGCGTGGTGCCAACAATATGTCCCTCCGTTCGCACTGCCTTCCTGCGAGGAGCAAGCAAGTGACCGCCTTTCTGATCGGTTGGAGCAATTTATTTTGAACCGACTAGCAACATATGCCCAACACAGGGACGATTATGTCGGGGAATGGGCGACGAGTGGACTGAGCGCAGCGGTAAATGTGGGCGTGTTGTCTGTGAGGGAAATCGTGCAACGGGCTTCGGGACACCTCGATGCAGAAACGTGGTTGCGTCAATGGGCATGGCGGGAGTTTTATTTGTACCAAGCGCAACACGATCCGTATTTTTTTCGCTATGAGCAGGAATATGATTTGTCTTTGTTGACAGATCGTTACTTTGAGGCGTGGACAAAGGGGCAAACGGGAATTCCTTTGGTGGATGCGGCGATGACAGAGTTAAACGAAGCGGGCACGATGCACAATCGGTTACGCATGGTTGTGGCGATGTTTTTAAGTAAGAATTTGCGCTGTCCGTTTACACGAGGCGAGGCGTATTTTCGCGAAAAGTTGGCCGATTATGACCATGTGCAAAATCGAGGGGGGTGGTTGTGGAGTTCTTCGTTGGGGTACGATGCCGCACCGTATTTTCGCATCATGAACCCCGTGCTACAATCTCAAAAATTCGATCCTACAGGAGCTTATATTCGCCGTTGGTTGCCAGCGATGCGCCATATGTCGGATCACATGATTCATCAACCGAATGCGCAAGCGATCGTCGATGTGACCGTTTCGCGTGCTGAGGCGATTCGGGTGTACAAACGCATCTTGCGTGCGGAGGGGGAGTAAACCATAAAGGGTTTCTCAATCGTTCTAGCGAGAGTGCTGGGCTTGTTCCGTGTGCTACGCACAGTGCTTATGCGCATTTTGTTCGCAATTCCTTGTTCTTCTGCCTTCTTCCCTGCGGGACATCCCCGCTAAACGATTCACGTGAGGGCATACGTGAGGAAGCAAAAAAAGATTCCTTATGTGCGTGGGCAGAGGGGGGGGATATTGTAAAAATCATAAAGAAAGCAGGCAAATCCTTGCGATTTCTCCTTCGAAACGGCATTTCCAAAAAAAAGTTGAAAAAAAGTGGTGGGAACAGTTGCAAGGGGGAACGGGATGTGATAGGATATGAAAGTCGCCGAAAAAAGGACGGAAATACACACGGATGAGCAGGAAAATGGGAAGAAGTGTCGACGTGTGGGAAGACGTAAGCGGACAGCGACGAGCAGTATGAGTGAGATGGGCAGTAGATAGGCAGTAGGGGATAGGAAGTACGAGAGCACCTTGAAAACTGAACAGCGAGTAAGGAAAACGGG
>JAULZZ010000028.1:2549-3039 GCA_032117095.1 Paenibacillus sp. | reverse complement strand
ACTATTTTCTCGAAATGGTGCGCCACGCCAAAGGAGGTTGAACGATGTTAGACATGCGTCTATTGCGCCAAGACAAGACGCACCTACTCCAAGCGCTGCATGCGCGAGGAGCGACGACGACAGAACTTGATCAACTGTTCGCAGTCGATGCGCAGCGACGCACGACCATGCAACAATGTGAATCGCTAAAACACACGCGTAACACCGTGTCTCAACGCGTGGCCGCCTCCAAAAAAGCCAATGAAGATGCCTCCGAATGGATCGAAAAGATGCGTGAAGTTGGCGACGAGATCCAGCGACTCGATGAGCACATTCGCCAGCTCGATGCGACGTGTGAGGCGTTGTTGCTTCATTTGCCGAATATGCCACATGCGTCCGTCCCCTTGGGAAAAAGCGCGCACGACAACGTGGAAATGCGTCGCCAGTATGAACCGCGCACATTTTCTTTTGAACCACAACCGCATTGGGAGATTGCCCAACGCCTCTGCCT
>JAULZZ010000028.1:0-2528 GCA_032117095.1 Paenibacillus sp. | reverse complement strand
GACGCAGAAGCGGGGAGTCGCGTTACGGGTTCACGCTTCGTATTTTATCGCGGATGGGGTGCACGTTTAGAGCGGGCGTTGGCGAATTTTATGTTGGATATGCACACCGTAGAACACGGATACGAACCGCTTACCCCGCCGATGGTCGTACATCGGCATAGCATGGTCGGGACAGGACAGTTGCCGAAGTTTGCAGAAGATGCATTTCAAATTGCCGACAACGACTATTTTTTAGTGCCGACAGCAGAAGTGCCCGTGACAAATTTTTATCGGGATCAAATGCTTTTGGCGACGGATCTCCCCAAAATGTTCACTGCGTACAGTGGGTGTTTTCGTCAAGAAGCCGGTGCCGCAGGCAGGGATACGAGGGGACTTATTCGGCTGCATCAGTTTCACAAAGTGGAGTTGGTGGCATTCGCTTTGCCTGAGCAGTCGTATGATGTGCTAGAACGCATGACGAATCATGCCGAAAACGTACTGAAGCGTCTGGGCTTGCCGTATCGCGTGCTGGCATTGTGTACTGGGGATATGGGATTTACGGCAACGAAAACGTATGACATTGAAGTGTGGTTTCCGAGTGCCAACGGGTACCGTGAAATTTCCTCCGTGAGCAATACAGAGGCATTTCAAGCACGGCGAGCGAACATTCGGTTTCGTCGCGGTCCCAAAGAAAAGCCTGAATTTGTACATACGCTTAACGGTTCCGGACTTGCCGTCGATCGCACGATGGCGGCACTCATCGAAAACTACCAAGAAGAAGATGGGAGCATTACGGTCCCCGAAGCGTTGCGTCCTTATTTGGGAGGGGCTCAGAAGATTACGATATAGGGAGTATCGTTGCTGTATATGCACAAAAGGACTCTGGCGAAGCATGCAGGAGTTGTCAGAGGGTATGACATTGTGTTATGATAAGACGTGTTACGCAATCCAAAGGCAATGGAGAGGTGGTCGAGTGGTTTATGGCAGCGGTCTTGAAAACCGTCGTGCCTGCAAGGGCACCGTGGGTTCGAATCCCACCCTCTCCGCCATTCCATCGACTGGGATTGCGGTTTTTTTGTGTTCGGAAGAAGTAAACGTGCTGCCATATCGTACGGTGCGCAACCATGCACGATGCGAGGAGACGAATCATGATTTCAAACCATACATCCCAGCGAAAAGGCACCGTCTTTCCTCCTCGGTTAAGATGCCTTTTGCTTTTTTGCAAAGGGCATTCCCTTGATACGAAGCATGGATTAAAAACATCTATGCAGAGGCACCTCTATAAAACCCATCACACGCATAAAAACATGCGCAAAAAATGCGCATGTTTATGGCAGGATGATTTTTTATAAATTTGGTTTATGGAGGTTCCTTCCATACAAAGGAACTGCTTTTACGAGAAAGCAAAGAAATTAAAAAACAGGATGTCTGTATTCATTCCATGTTTCGTATGAGGTTTGGGTTATACGACGCAAGCGGCAAACTGTGTACGGAAAAATTGTTCGTCCAAATTTCTGCCGATAATGACAATTTGGCTACAGCGGTGCTCGTTTGGATGCCAATCTCGATCGGTATTTGATTCGAACAGCATGTGAATGCCTTGGAAAATAATGCGTTGGGAGACGTTGTGAATGTGGAGAATGCCTTTGTAGCGTAGTGTATCTGCGCCGTGATCCGTCAGCCATATGCGCATCCACTCCTCGATTTTATCGAGATCGAGCGGACGATCCTCACGCAATACGATACTTTGGATGCCATCGTCGTGGTCGTGGTCATGGGGGTGTTCGCTCAGGAAATCTGGCTCGATGTGCAGTTTTTTCTCCAATTCAAACGCTTGGACATGCAGCAAAGCGTGGATATCAAGGTTGGATTTTATCGTACGATGAATTTTTGCGGTGGGGTTCAGCGCACGAATGCGTTTTTCAACCTGCGCAACGTCTGCTTCTGCCAACAGGTCGGTCTTGTTGAGTAACAAAACATCGGCAAAAGCCACTTGTTCCTGCGCTTCGTGCCCGTGTTTCAACTGTTGTAAAATATGGTACGCATCGATCACCGTCACGATCCCATCCAACCGATAATGGTCACTGACCGTCTCATCGACGAAAAACGTCTGTGCTACAGGAGCAGGGTCGGCGAGTCCCGTTGTCTCGATGACGACATAGTCGAAATGTACGGTTCGCTTTCCTTTGCCGAGGCGCGCTTGCATCAGCTCTGTAAGAATGCGTATCAAGTCCCCGCGCACAGTACAACAAATGCACCCGTTATTCATCTCGAAAATTTCTTCCTCTGCACCGACGACCAGTTGATTGTCTATCCCGACTTCACCAAACTCATTGACGATCACGGCAATTTTCATCTTGTGGTCGGCCGTCAAAATGTGGTTTAGTAGCGTCGTCTTCCCTGCTCCTAAAAATCCAGTCAGTACAGTGACGGGTATTTTCTCTTGCGATGTGGTGATATGCACAGTCATGGCATGACATCCTCCTTGCGGTTTTTGGATTACTATGAAGTCCTTATGGCAATACGGTGTACGATCAAGGGTGCTCCAT
>JAULZZ010000027.1:0-7668 GCA_032117095.1 Paenibacillus sp. | reverse complement strand
TCTCCCGTATGCACCCAGTACGGTTGCAATGCTCTACGCGGTTCTGCCAACGCATGAAAAATCGACCACGGATTGTACACCGTCTCATCGCCAAACACATACCCGTTGTACCAACATCGAAATTCGTCCATCTCGTCTACACGCCCAAAGTCCCGCAGTGCCGTCGCCACTTCCTTATCCAACAGCCCAAACGACCGCTCAAACGCAGTGGACAAGATCGAGCACACGCGCACGTTGTTAAGCCCAGAGAAGATGCTCTCTTTTGCCATCCGCAAAATGCCCGTCAATACGGCGCGTTCCAAGCTTTTGTTGTCTTTGAGCGCACTTCCTAGTAGCCCCCGCATAAAGTCGACACATTCCTTGTAATAGCCGCGTGCATACGCCTGATGAATCGGCGTGTCGTATTCGTCGATGAGCAGCAGTACCCGCTGTGTGCCGTAGGCGCGTTCTAACCATTGGGACAAATACAACAAGCTGTTCTCGTAATGATGTTTCGTTCCTGTTTGCATCCATATGCCTTGAAACTTTATTTTTTCCATGTCATTCAACACCGGTTGGATCACATCCCGGTGCCGATCGTATTCATGGACAATAATGTCTTTCATTTTCTGGTACACGTCGTCCCACGTCGCTCCTTTGGCATCCTTGAAGGAGACGAAGATGACGGGCATCGTCCCTTGCAACTGCCGAATTTGCTCATCTTGTCGCCAGATCGCCAGATCCGTGAACAACCCTTGGCGTGATGACTCACTGCGCTCAAAATAGTACTGCAACATGGAGAGGTTGAGCGTTTTGCCAAACCGTCTTGGGCGCGGGATCAAGAGTACCTTGCCACTTTCCCTCAATACTTCCCGTATAAACATACTTTTGTCTACGTAGTAAAATTGATCACGACGCACCGTTTCAAAGTCACTCTCTCCCAGCGGAATTAACCGTTCATCCATCTCCACACCCTCCTCATACTAATACTAAACACTGATTGAATACAGGAATTCAATTGGTTAAAAATCACTGTGTTTTCTCATAAAAGGAATCTCTCTGCTTAGAGGTTTTTGATCCGTGTTTCGTACAATGCTGAAATTCATCCGTTTCGTCTTGACGCTTCCTGACGCCACCCGCTACCCAAAGTCCGCAATGCCAATGCCGTCGCTACTTCCGCATCCAACAGCCCAAAAGACTGCTCAAACGCAGGAGATAAGATCGCGCACACGCGCACGTAGTTGAGCCCCGAAAAGAGGCGCTCTTTTGCCTCCATGACATTGCGCTCCCCCGCATGACTACTACGGAGCACACATCCCCTCGACGATGCGGTGTGCAATGTCGCTACTACGCACCACAGGGCTCCCCATACATGGCGCAATGCCCTGTTTCGTCAACGTCTGCACGAGCTGCGCGATCGTTTGCTCACGTCGGCGCACCCACGTCGAAGCAAAGCAACGCCAAAATGTCCATCCCGCACGTTCCAAAATGCGTTGCCGTTTGCTGTCAGCTTCCCACCGATCTGGTCCGTGAAACGTATCCCCATCGCACTCAATCGCCAAACGCACATCGTCATCCCCTTCAACAACGAGGTCGATGCGATAATGTCCCACGCGCACTTGGGTGTGCACGCGATACCCACGTTCCGTCAGTACATCGAACACATCGCGTTCGAAAGCAGACTCGCACTGCCCACGCATGTCCGCAACATGTTGCCCATCTTGAACAAATGGTGTGCTAAAATGTGCGATGAGGCTGCGACGCAAATGGTCTTTTTCGCTCAATTGTTCCATGCTGCACGAACGCACGAGCACCATTTGGTCGCGCGCACGCGACGTCGCCACATTAAACCGTTGTGCATACATCGCACCTGTGACGGCCTTCGTCCCCTTCTCACTCCCCCCAACAACCATCGACAAAAACACGACATCGCGCTCTTTTCCTTGAAACGTCCGCGCATCCCCGCAAGCGATCGCATGACGCTCTATCGCCTCAATCCCGACGACATCTACTAGCATTTTCCATATGCATGCCGCTTGTTCGTTCCCAAGCAACGAGACAACACCAATCGTGCGCTTGGCATACCGTGGGTCGGTGACCATCCGTTTTATCTCCTCGACGATATACATCGCCTCTGGGCGATTGATTTTGTCGTCACGAAATCCATCTTTGACCCATACGTCGAGGAGGGGCGGATCAAGACGCTCCGAGGCGTGGGGCACGCGTAACGGTCGTAACTCGTGGGCATAAAACTCGCGTTTGGAATATTCAATGATCGCCGCCACACAACGAAAATGCTCCCGTAACATGATCGTACTGTGAGCAAACACAACTTTGCACAAATCATACATCGAACGTTCCGGTGAGAATTGGGCACGATACGCCTCGACTTGTTGCTGTAAAAAACGATGCATTAGGTGCTGCACCTTCTCTTCATCTACCCCGATGCCTTCTGGCGATACTTGTTTATCATCCCCGACAATCAGCACTTTTTTTGCCCGCAATACCGCAGGTAACGCCGTCAAATCCGACTGCGATGCTTCGTCGATGATCACAAGATCAAAACAGCCGAGCTGTGCGGGCAACGTTTCGGAGACACGGTCGTGCGGCATAATCCAACAGGGAATTGCTGGTGTCGCTTGTTTGGACGCTTGTCTGGCATCTTGGCGATAGCGTGCCGCTCGTTTCCCTGTTCCTTTCCCGATTCTTTGAATCGCATTGCGATACCCTTGTAGGGCTGCGCGCACCGCTGGTGTGGCATGCGTCGCTAAGGAAAGCTTTGTCCGTTGGACAATGAGTGTCTGGTATGCCACACGAAGTGATTCTTCTATGTTTCGTCGTTCTTGTGCAAGCAACCCCATTTTTTGCTGTCCGTCGCGTGCGGCGAGCACCGTTTCTATCCGTCTGGCACACCAAACCTCATGCCAATCGAGGGGCATCACGTCATCTCCTGGCTGACGCAACACCTGAGCGTACAGGGGCGCCCCCCCAGTTGCAATGCGTTGAGTCAACGTATAAACGGTGTCGAGCATCGGGCGCAATACGCAGATGCGTTGCAATTCGGTCATGCATGCAGTCCACTCCGCTTGCCACGTCGTTTCTGTCACAGAGACCGCACCGAGCATGCCGTGAATGCACGTACGAATGCGCTCGACGATGGGACCTGCACACCCCTCCAACGCTTGCAAACAACGCTGTTTTTCGTTCCATGCATGTGCAAGCTGATTGGTCGTCAAGTGGTGATGCACCGCTTGGACGAGCGCATCGAACCCTTCGTCGACAACACGCACACGGTTCGTCCATGTGCCAAATACTACGGTGGCATCGTGGAGAATGTGCTGGGCGTTCGCGTCCAACTGCGCGACCGTCTGTACAGCGCATGCTGCGTCGAGCAACGTTCCTTGGGACAACGCGGGTGGCCAGCCGATGTCGGGGGCGATGCTTTTCCAGCGTATGGCACACGTTTCTAGCTGTTTTTGCCAAGCGACATACGATGCAACATGCGCCCACTGCGTTGCCTCTTGCACTGGTTTGCCGAGTATACGTACCGCAGCAAGCGTTTTCTTATGTGCGGATTTTCCCCACAAACCCCCAATCCCAAAGGGTTTTTTTCCTTGTGCCAGCTGTTGTACTGCGCGGACGAGTTGCTCATCTTGCCAAAGGACTTCCGGCGCCTCGATCGGGGTTGCCCAAAACCCCTGCCGTTGTGTTTCGAGGACCATGAGGTCCTCGATAAGTGCTTGCGCAACGACGACGAGTGGCTGCTTGTCTGCCCGTCCCCACACCAGCCGCAGTGCATCGATCCACACATGTGCTGTCGTTGCTGCGCACGCTTTGGCGTGCAAGGTGTTTCGCTCTTCGATTCGCTTTTGTAGGCGTTGTAGTGCTTCGATCGTCTCCACCGCCGTGTTCATGATCGGGGGAACGTGCCCTGCCTCAACGTCTGCTTGCATACGGGCGACTTTGGCAAGGTGTACGTGCGTTTCGCGCAAGGAAAGCACTTCCGGAAAATCACTGCCGAGCGGCAGTCGGACGGTGCAGTACACGATGTCCATCCCGAGTTCTCGGCGCACATTACGCAATTCTTGTACCTCTTCTACGGTAAGCGGTGACGCATGTTCGATGCGTTCGTCTATTGCGTCTGGAATCATCTCGACCTGTGCCCCGACTGCGACGACACGTTGTGCCGCCTGTGCCGGAGTCCACTGCTCTCCATCGATGACGAGCGGTTGGAGTTGCTCTTGTGCACATGTTGCGATGTCTGCATCGATACGGGCGAGTTGTGCATGGAGCGTGTCGATAAGCGTCTGCTGCTGTGCGATTTCTTGCTCGGCAATGTGGTGATCCGTGGTTTGTACGACGGTGGCAATATAATCGATGGAATGCTCAAACTGTTTTCTTCCTTCGTGTTCCATCGATAGCAGTGCGATTGCCAAGGGACGTATTTCTTCTGGTAGCTTCTCCCGCAACACCCGGAGGGCTGGATCTTTCATCGAGGTCACAAGTACACGTTTGCCACTGGCCAAATAGTGACAGATGATGTTGGCGATCGTATGAGTTTTTCCTGTCCCTGGCGGGCCTTGTACGACAACACCGTCATGCACGTGCAACAGCGCGATGATACGCAACTGCTCCTCGTTGTATGGCTTGGGAAAATACACGTCGGAAACTGCCCCCCCACTGGCAGATGCACCACCAGACATCCCGCGTAGTGCAGGGAATGTTACAGGGGTATTGGTCGTTTCTGGGTCGGTGACGAGTGCCGTAGCAACGGGCGAAAGCGCTTCACCCGCCTCAATCGCAGTGCGCAAACGCAATAAATCCTGCACATACGTACTCTTCGTGCGTGGCCGCACAAAGAGCAACCACGTGTCCGTCACTTTTGGCTTTTCGTCGGGTGTAGGGAGCGTACGATCGTCAGGTGGGGCGATGTCTGGCCAATACACGCCATCAGACGCCAGATGGGTCGCTGCAATCTCGAGCAGCGGTCTCCACATCTCCGACGTAAATGGAGTGAAAAACCACTCTGGTTGCGCCATCATCGTCTTGGCAAACTGTTCAATCACTGCGATCCCGGGGAGAACATCGCCGTCATATCCGTCCAACTCCACAGAAGCATCGATGTCACGCGGACGCACGTGAATCGCTGACGTATGTGGATGTAGCGACAGTTCGACAATTTGCGTGATCAACGGAAACCGTACCGTACGCCCGTCGTCCATTTTCCAAACCACAATGCCCGCACCGCAAACAAGTTCTTGTGGCGCATCGTCAATCGCCCCTTCG
Organism: Paenibacillus sp.; assembly: GCA_032117095.1. Classification (GTDB taxonomy): domain Bacteria; phylum Bacillota; class Bacilli; order Paenibacillales; family YIM-B00363; genus REEB470. Next base: position 2,403 of record JAULZZ010000027.1, on the reverse strand, counting down.
AGCGTTTGCTTAATCTGGTATAATTCTTTGTACAAGGCGATCGTCTGACGACGGAGTTGCTCCGTCTTTGCCCAAGCCGTCCATTGTGTCATGTAACTGTCGTATGCTTGGATGATGTGCGGGGGGTGGTTTGGTGATGCCGTGCGTAGCGTTGGTGGGGGCATCAATGCATTTGTGATGTCTAGATATTGTGCCAAATCCGCCTGTTCGACGGGCGGAGGATCGGTCTCACGCAGTCGCGCAATAGAGAGCCAGATGAGCTCGCCCGCCTCTCCATCCCCCTCTTCCACGCACATCTCGACCCCAGGCAACGTCCGCCACATCTCTTCTGTTTTGAAAAATGAAGCTTTTCTCACGTCAATAAGCGGTTGCTCTGCACGCGCAGTCAGCTTTGTCGCTTGCAAACAAAAGTCGAGCATGTGCATCAGTCGTGTGCGTTGTGTTGCCGTACCGTCCATCTGTGTTCCTCCTTGGTTTGTCTCTCCTATTTGTCTCGCACGACTGTCATCGCGACCATGCACGTGCTCCCCGCAAAACGCCATCTCATACTAATGCGAAACACGGATTAAAAACGTCCATACAAAGGGCCCTATTTCACAAGAAATCACTGCGCTTTTTAACCAATCGGTTTCCTGTATTCAAGCCGTGTTTAGTATTCGTATTCGCATCAACGCGCAAAATTTCATTCATCTGCCGTATGCACAGTTTTCGTATCGTACGCTTGCCCCCTGATTTGTACCCATGCGTCGCCTGTCGCCACGACGGTAACCTCTTTTGCTTCCAACAAAAACCATTGTAACATATCGGGTAAACGATGGTTTTTCATCTCCACACCCTCCTCATTCCCCGTCTTTTATCCTGTCTTCCATCCCGACAGCCGTCTGTTTCTCGACAAAGGCGATGCCTACATGCACAATGTGCGGGACTCTCCGTCTCGTCAACTCCGTCTCGTACGTCTTGCTCGTAATTTGTCGCAACGCTTGCGCCACGCCTTTTTCCAGCTGTGCTTCCTTCGCCACTTCCTTGAACTCGAAGACGAATCCACGGGGATGCGTGTGCACGTTTCGTGGGATGAGTGCCATGTCGTACCGCCCTTTCCCACTTTCGCGGTTGGAGATCACCTCATGCGTCTCCCGCAACTGAATCATCATCCCTAACACGAACATGTGGTACAAGTTTTCGTTGTGTCCGTCTTTTTTTGCGCCTCCCGTGTGCACGTCAAAATAGCTGAACGTCTCGGCCGACGTACGTCTCAAACCCCGTAGCGAAGGCGTCATTGTCCCCTGTGAGCAACCCTTGCAACATCGGATCGTGCGTCGCCGTTTGTGTCGGGCGTATGACCCATCTCCGGACGATGTGCTCGAACACATACGACACTTCTTTGTTCGGCATGTACAAGGTCGCTTTTTTCGTCAGCCCACTGTCATGGGCGACTTCTCCCACCTTCAAATACCCGCTGAATACGAGAAAACTCCATAGCGATGCCGCATGGTTGTTGTCCAAATCGCCGAACGAAATGTGCTCATTGATGTCTTTGCGGATTCCTTCGCCCTGCATCAGTAGGGTTAAATCCTTCATCATGTCGTGCCGTGACGCATCCATCGCTTGTTCGATCAACGCCGTATCTCCCGTATGCACCCAGTACGGTTGCAATGGGGTGTACGGTTCTGCCAACGCATAAAAGATCGACCACGGATTGTATACCGTCTCCCGTCCAAACACATACCCGTTGTACCAACGCCGAAATTCATCCATCTCATCTACACGCCCAAAGTCCCTTAGTGTTGCCTCGACTTCCTTATCCAACAACCCGAATGACCGTTCAAACGCAGGAGACAAGATCGAGCACACGCGCACGTTGTTGAGCCCAGAGAAGATGCTTTCTTTTGCCACTCGCAAAATGCCCGTCAATACGGCGCGTTCCAAACTTTTGTTGTCTTTGAGTGCACTTCCTAGTAGCCCCCGCATAAAGTCAACGCATGCGTTGTAATAGCCGTATGCATACGCCTGATGGATCGGCGTGTCGTATTCATCAATAAGCAGGAGCACGCGTTTATTGCCGTAGGCACGTTGTAGCCATTGGGACAAATACAGCAGGCTGTTTTCGTAATTTTCCTCTGTACCGTGTTGTCTCCATACCCCATCAAACTGACTTTTCTCTGCGTCATTTAGTATTTCATATACTTTTTGCATGTGCCTATTGTATTCTTGAAAGATGATATATTTTATTTTATGAAAAACTTTCTCCCACGTCGCTCCTTTGGCATCCTTGAATGAGACGAAGATAACGGGCATCGTCCCTTGCAACTGCCGGATTTGCTCATCTTGTTGCCAGATCGCCAGATCCGTGAACAACCCTTGGCGGTTCTCTTCGCTACGTTCAAAATAGTACTGCAACATGGA
>JAULZZ010000026.1:0-1755 GCA_032117095.1 Paenibacillus sp. | reverse complement strand
AGTTCTGTCGTCGTCGCTCCTCGCGCATGCAGCGCTTGGAGTAGGTGCGTCTTGTCTTGGCGCAATAGACGCATGTCTAACATCGTTCAACCTCCTTTGGCGTGGCGCACCATTTCGAGAAAATAGTCGTGTAATACCGCTTCTTCCGTGAGCTCGGGATGAAACGTAATCCCCAACACATTGTCTTGACGCACGATGACGCGTTGTCCTTCGTACGTCCCTAACACGGTCACATGTGCACTGGCATCGACAATTTGCGGTGCCCGAATGAACACCCCGTGTGCAATCTGGTTAAGCACAGGGACATGGACTTTCGCTTCAAAGCTATCTTGTTGACGACCGTATGCATTGCGTGTCACCGTCACGTCTAGCAATTGTAATGGGTACGCACGTTGTCCAGTAAGGCGTCGCGCAAGTAAAATAAGCCCCGCACACGTGCCCATGATCGGATGTTTCTCCTGTGCAAACGTACGGATTCCTTCGAAAAATCCATATTGTTGCATCAATTTGGCGATCGTCGTACTTTCTCCCCCTGGGATAACCAAGCCGTCTATCGCACGAAGTTGTTCCACCTGCTTGACCCATACTGGGCTCGCCCCGCGTTGCCTAATCACATGCGCATGTTCGGCTACCGCACCTTGCAATGCCAATATCCCAATTTGCATCCTCATCTATCCTCTACGGTGCTTACGCAACGATTCCTAACGTCCACACACAAGAATTTTCCTTACCAACCGCGTTCTTGCATACGCTCATGCGCTTGCAATTGTGCCATCTCGATCCCTTTCATCGGGGTGCCGAGCTGTTTGGATACATTGGCGATTAACGCAAAATCGGTATAATGTGTCGTCGCCTGCACGATAGCCCGCGCAAACTTTTCTGGACTGTCCGACTTAAAGATGCCAGATCCAACAAACACCCCATCTGCGCCCAAATGCATCATCAACGCCGCATCGGCGGGCGTAGCAATCCCCCCTGCCGCGAAATTTACAACGGGCAGTTTCCCGTGTTCCTTGATGTACAATACCCACTCATAAGGGGCGCCCAATGCTTTGGCTTCGGCCATTAGCTCCTCGATCGGCGCATTGTGGATGGCGCGAATTTGTGCATTAATCTTGCTCATATGGCGCACGGCTTCGACGACGTTTCCCGTCCCGGGTTCTCCCTTTGTGCGGAGCATCGCAGCGCCTTCGCCAATCCGACGCAACGCTTCTCCCAAATCTTTTGCACCACATACGAACGGCACCTCAAAGGTGTGTTTGTGAATGTGGTACACGTCATTGGCAGGAGTAAGTACTTCACTCTCGTCAATGTAATCTACCCCGAGCGCCTCCAACACCTTGGCTTCGACATAATGCCCAATGCGTGCCTTTGCCATGACAGGGATGGTCACGACGCGCATGACTTCTTCGACGATCGCAGGGTCCGCCATTCGCGCCACGCCACCCGCTGCACGAATGTCTGCGGGAACACGTTCTAATGCCATCACCGCCGTTGCCCCTGCCGCTTCTGCAATGCGTGCTTGTTCGGCATTCATCACATCCATGATGACACCGCCTTTTTGCATGGCTGCCATCCCGCGTTTTACACGATCCGTTCCTGTTTGTCCTGACATGCTGCACCCCTCCGTTTTGTTCAACCGTGTGTAGAAAACATCATGATTCGTATCATGCATTATTTTTGCTTTTACTTTGTCATCATACCAAAGTTTCCTGCAACGCTCAAATCATATGCCACCTTGAACAAAGAAGTTCC
>JAULZZ010000025.1:0-10459 GCA_032117095.1 Paenibacillus sp. | reverse complement strand
CGAAATACTTCCGTAATATCTTGTTTCGTGACTAGAGCTTGGATCAGATCTGTAGTAAGATGGTTCATGGGGAAGCCCTCTTTTCTGTGAATTGTTTAGGTGACTCAATTCTACCAGACGAAGGCTTCCTTTTCCATTTACACAAAATATTTTACGCTCTCTGCGGTATTCAAATCATGTTTCGTATAGCGTTGCAAAAACGGTTTCTTTATACGTATGCCCCCGTTGCTCAAATGATGCATACATATCCCAACTCGCACAAGCGGGAGACAGCAATACGACATCTCCCTCCACAGCACACGCTTGTGCTTCGCGGACGGCTTGCTTCATCGCCTCTTGTGGGTGTTGCGTGGTCGTATATTTTACACAAATGCCCGCTGCTGCCGCGGCTTGTCCAAGAAGAGGTGCCGTTTGTCCGAGCACCACGACCGCTTTGATCGCTTTTGAAAACAACGGAGTATACGTCTCCACGGCATTGCCACGGTCGAGCCCCCCTGCGATCAAAACAATCGGTCGATCCGCCAACGCCCCGATGGATTTTACCGTCGCCGTCACGTTCGTCGCTTTTGAGTCGTTGTAGTAGTCGATCCCCCCACTTTGTGCGCACCACTCCAAACGATGCGCCACGCCACGAAACGTCGTCAGTACGTGTCGCATCGCTTCTATGCTCGCCCCCGCTACATAGGCGATCGCCACGGCAGCAAGCACATTTTCGACGTTGTGTGTCCCCCGCAACAACAGCGCACTGACCGCGACGACGGGCAACACGGTGCTTTGTTCTCCTGGGAGCACGATGGCAACGTGCCCATCGACAATACACGTCCCATATGCCACTTTTTCGGTGATCGAAAACAGCAGACACTGTGCGTGGGAACGTCTGGCGATCGCCAAACAGTGGGCGTCTTGGGCATTGACGACGACGTAATCGGCGGCGGTTTGTTGTGCGACGATTTGTGCTTTGGCTTGGACGTAGTCGTCCATCGTCCCGTGATAATCCAAGTGCGTCGGGACGATATTGAGCAGTGCCGCAATGTGCACACGCAACGACTGTGTCCCTTTGAGCTGAAAACTGCTCAGCTCCGTGACGACCCATTCGGCAGCAGACGCTTCTTCTGCGACCGAGATGACTGGAATCCCGATATTCCCTGCCAACCGACACGCCAGTGCAGAACGCTTTAGCATCTCATACACCAACGTTGTTGTCGTCGTCTTGCCATTCGAACCCGTAATGCCGACCATCGGGGCCGTCAGCAATGCACTGGCGACCTCCACTTCGGTGACAACAGGAATCCCCAGTAAAATTGCCTTTTCGACCAGCGGATGTGTATACGGAATGCCTGGATTTTTGATCAACAACGCCACGGTGTGATCGAGGAGCGTGAGCGGGTGTTCGCCACATACCACCGTGATGCCTAGCTGTTCTAACAGGGGGGCTTCGGGACACTGTTCTCGTGCAAGGCGTTCATTCACGATGACGTGTGCGCCATGACGATGAAAGACGTGTGCGGCTGCAACACCACTGCGGGCCATGCCGAGCACGACGACGCGTTTCCCACGATACTGCGATGGATGCCTCATGTTTTACGACAACCCTTCTTTTAGACCTATCGCCAAGGCGGCACATACCACCCCAGCAAACCAAAAAGTAAGGACGACACGCCATTCCGACCATCCGACGAGCTCCCAGTGATGATGCAATGGGCTCATCCGAAACACCCGCTTCCCCCGTGTACGAAACGAATACACCTGAATCATGACCGACAACATTTCCACGATAAACACCGCCCCAATCAATAAAAACAACAGTTCTTCCTTGGTGACCATCGCCACAGCGACAAAGCCCCCCCCGATACTCAAACTCCCCGTATCGCCCATAAATACTTTGGCAGGATGCGCATTGTAGACGAGAAATCCCAACAGCGCACCGACCATCGACGCCGCAAAAAAACCTGCTTCATGGTGCGATCCGATCAACGCCAATACCGCCAATGCCGCAAAGGCAATCGAGGACGTCCCCGCGAGCAACCCGTCTAATCCATCGGTAAAATTCACTGCGTTCGTCATCCCGACCATCACAATCGCCATCCATACGTAGTAACCCCAGCCGAGTTGCCACACGATATCGGTTGCGGGAATCGCGAGTGTCGTCGCATGCCCGTCGACGGCCAACAACACACACACAGTGGCTGCGACAACGAACTGTCCAATGAGTTTTTGGCGTGCCGTCAAGCCGAGCGACCGTTGAAACGCTACTTTCATATAATCATCCAAAAACCCAATGAGCCCGAATCCAAAACAAGCGACCAGCAATACGAGAGACGTCATTGTCATCTCCGCAAAACGCAAAAAAGCAAGCGAAAAAGCGAGTAAAATAATCAGACCGCCCATCGTGGGGGTGCCTGCTTTGCGCAAATGCCGCTTTGGACCGTCTGTACGAATGTGTTGACCAAACTTTAACCGTCGTAATAACGGGATGAGCAACGGGGCTGCGAGCACCGCAAGGGCAAACGCAATTGCACTCGTAAATACCATCGGTGTGAGTTCCACGAGGCCCTCCTACTTTCTTCATCATGTTGTTTCATTGTTCCCCTGCGCGAACCAAGCGTGGACGATGCGCTCCATCTGCAACGCACGTGACCCTTTGATCAAAACGAGGTCGTCTGCGTGGACGTGCGCTGTTACCCATTGTACCAAATGTGCGATTGATGTAAAATGATGCACCCGTTGTGCGTCATACCGTGTTTGGGCGACACGACTAATTTCCTGCGCCAATTCGCCGTAGGTAATCACATAGTCGATGTCATGTGGACACAACGTTTGTCCGATCTCTTGATGCCACCGCACGGCATCTGCACCGAGGTCGCGCATGTCTCCTAAAATCACAAACTTTCGTTTGTATCCTTGCTGCGCCATTGCCGTGGCTACGGCTGCCTGTACCGATGTTGGGTTCGCATTGTACGCATCGTTCCAAATCATCGCCCCATTGGGTGCACGACGTTGCTCAACGCGCATGCCTGTCAACGGCGTGTGCTTGAGCCCTGCCGCAATAGAAGCGAGGGGGATTCCCGCGTCTTGTCCGAGCACAATGGCGAACAAGGCGTTTGTCGCATGATGGGTGCCGACAATCGGGATGTCAAACGTGTGGGATATCCCGTGCAGGCGAAAAAACGTCCCCGTTTCGTGTGGTCTCGTATCGACAATGCGTTGCGCCTCGTACGTTCCTCCACCGATTGTGCGCACGTCATACTGTGTTTCCCATATTTGGATGTACGGCTGCAACAACGGTTCCGCCACGACGACGATGCGTCCTCTCGGGAGCAAGCCTGTGACAATTTCTGCTTTGGCGCATGCAATGTTTTCCCTTGACCCGAGTTGTGCGATGTGCGCCTCCCCAATGTTCGTAATGACGGCGACGTGCGGTTGGGTCATGGCGGATAACGCCGCAATTTGTCCGATGCCACGCATGCCCATCTCCACAACGACGTACTGCGCATCGTCTGGTGTCGCCAACAACGTCAACGGCACGCCGAGCTCATTGTTATAATTTCCTTGGGTTTTATGTACGCGGTATTGCGTCGCTAAGACGCTGGCGATGAAATCTTTGGTTGTCGTTTTGCCGTTGCTTCCTGTAATGGCGATAAACGTGCCCGCATGTCTTTGGCGTGTTGCTTTTGCCCACCGCTGTAAGGCAACCGTCGTATCGTCTACGACGATGACGGGATGAGGCGGGGGTTCCCCCCGATCTTGTTGCCAAAAAGCAGCGACAGCCCCGTGCAAAAAGGCAACGTCCACAAAAGCATGCCCATCTTGCGCCGTACCGCCCAACGGCACAAACAAATCCCCTGCTTGTATCGTGCGCGTATCGATGGATACTCCCGTAATCAGGGGCATCTGTACCCCCTGTGGCACGACAAGTCGTCCGCCGACATCTGTGGCGACTGCACATAACGTACTTCTCATCGCATACGTTCCTCCTGTAACAGCTGTACGACGACGACGCGATCATCGAACGGATGGGCAACATCCCCGATCCATTGCACCGTCTCATGCCCTTTGCCGGCAATCAAGAGGACGTCTCCCCGCTGCGCACACTGCAAAGCATGCCGAATGGCTTCCTTGCGATCGAGCTGTATCGTATACGGATGCGCTTGCGCACTTGCCAAAATCCCCGCTTCGATCGCTTCGGCGATGCGCTGTGGGGACTCGTGCCGGGGATTATCTGAAGTAATGATCGAATAGTCGCTGTATTGACTGCTCACTTGCCCCATCAACGGGCGTTTGAGGGGGTCGCGATCGCCCCCGCACCCCAATACCGTAATGAGTTTCCCCACAGTGAGTGGACGCAATGTGTGCAGCACGTGTGCTAACCCATCGGGGGTATGCGCATAATCTACAAGCACGTCATAAGGCGTGCCCACATCAAGCCGTTGCATTCTTCCTTCTACTGCGGGCATCGTGGCGAGAGCAGTGCGAATCGTCGCGAGCGACACCCCTTCGACCAACGCAACCGTCACCGCAGCCAACGCATTGTATACGTTAAACAAGCCGAGCAACGGCATGTCAATGTCCGTCTCCCCGATGAACGTATGCAGTCGAAATGTCGTCCCCCGCATTGTCGTGACGAGCGATGTCGCCCTGACGTCCGCTGGCGCACGTACGCCGTAGGTGATCACTTCCTGTGCCGTTGCAGCCTGCATGGTCATCTGTGCCTCGTCATCGTTGTTGACAATGGCCACGGACGTTTTTCCTGCTGCTCCCCCGTTGCCCAACCGCGAAAACAGCAACGCTTTGGCTGCCCCGTACGCCTCCATCGTACCGTGATAATCCAAGTGGTCGTGCGTCAAATTCGTAAATACAGCACTGCGAAAATCGACGCCGATGACCCGCCCTTGCACCAGCGCATGGCTAGACACTTCCATCACGACAACGTTCGCTCCCGCCTGCCACATCGTATGCAACGTTTTTTGGACGGCAATGGCATCCGGTGTCGTGTGTACAGCGGCGTGTCGCACGTCGCCGAGTTTCGTATAAATCGTACCCATGACGCCACACACCTTGTTCGCTGTCGTGAATACGTGCTCCAACAGGAATGTGGTCGTCGTCTTGCCGTTCGTCCCTGTGACCCCGATGACCGCCATGTGCTGACTTGGGTATCCATAAAAATACGCTGCCATATGTGCGGCCGCGCGTCGCGTGTCTGTACATATGCATTGTGGCACGTTCACTGGCAACGGGTGCATCACGAGCAAAGCGACCGCCCCCCGTGCGACTGCCTCCTGCGCATACACATGCCCATCGCCTTGTTTCCCTGGTACACACACGAACAAATCTCCTGGCTGTACGTCTTTAGAGTGCATCGTCATGCCCCGAATGTCGACCGTGTCATCGCCGATCGTCTGTACTACGTGCCACCCCTGCATCAGCGCGCGCAGTTGCATTGTTTTCTCCCCCCTCATACAAAACACGATTTGAATATAGCGATCCGATTAGTTAAAAATCCCTTTATTTTATCGTAAAAGACGGCACTCTGCATAGATGGTTTTCGTCCGTGCTTCGTATCACGCCCTATTTTTTATCCGTAATATTGCCTTTATTCGGTGGTTCATCTGCCCAATAGACGTGTATCGTTGCCCCTTCGGGCACGACGGTACCTGCCTGTGGCTGTTGCCATACGACATATTTCCCTGTACCATAGTGCGCCAAACGAATCGCGGTGTCGTAACTGTACACGTCCGTTTTCGTGGCACCGACCACATCGGGCACTTTGACGGTAGGCTGATCTAACCCGTATACAAATTTTTTGGGCACTTCTTGTTGCCGCGGGGGAACGTGTAGCCATTGAAGTGCGTCTTCTAGCATGTTGCGGACGATCGGAGCGGCCACACGCCCGCCAAACTGAATGCCCTGTGGATTGTCTACGGCGACATAGATGACGATTTTTGGATCATCTGCTGGTGCAAAGCCGAGAAAAGACACGATATGCTCGGTGGCAGAATATTTTCCCTCGTGCACAATTTGCGCCGTTCCTGTTTTTCCCCCAACCCGATACCCCGGGATGAACGCCTGACGGCCTGTGCCTTGCGCCACGACGTATTCCAACGCTTGGCGCACGCGTGCAGACGTTTGGGGTGTGATGACGTGCTTGCGCACGAGTTGCGACGGCATTTTCTCCTTGACTTCCCCTGTGAGCGGATCACGCCACGCTTTGGCAAGGTGCGGACGGTACAAATTCCCGCCGTTGATCGCAGCAGACACAGCCATCACTTGTTGGATCGGCGTCACCGAAACGCCTTGCCCAAACGATGTCGTCGCCAGTTCGATCGGCCCCACCCGATTTAGGGCAAACAAAATGCCGTTTTCTTCCCCAGCCAAATCGATGCCTGTTTTACGCCCAAAGCCAAAATCACGAATGTAGCGAAACAACGTTTCTTTTCCCAGCCGTTGCCCGAGTACGACAAATCCAGGATTGCAGGAATTTTGTACGACTTCAAGGAACGTTTGGTTGCCATGCCCACCGTGTTTCCAACAGTGTAACGTCACGCCCCCGACTTCGATCGAGCCTTTGTCATAAAACGTCTGCTCAAACGTCACTTTTTTTTCTTCGAGCGCAGCAGCCAATGTGATGATCTTAAACGTCGATCCCGGCTCATACGTCATCCATATCGGCAAATTACGATTGTACACTGTCGACGGATATTGTCGGTACTTCGCTGGTTCAAACGCTGGGCGACTCGCCATCGCCAACACTTCGCCATTCGTCGGATCGACCGCCAACGCCATCATTTGTCGGGGATGCAACGTCGCCATCGCATAGTCCATTTCCCGCTCCATCCCCCGTTGAATGTTTTGATCGAGGGTGAGTTGCAGCTGTAACCCGTCTTTTGGGGCGATGTACTCCATCGGCGTACGTGGCAAGGTGTTCCCCCGTGCATCCGACCAGTACGCCAAATGCCCGTCGCTCCCCCGCAGTTTCGCATCATACTTCGCTTCGATGCCCGTCAACCCTTGGTTGTCGATGCCCGTAAAGCCAAGTACATGCGCTGCAAGGGAGCCGTACGGATAAGCCCGTTTGTTGTCCTCTACAACGAATATGCCGGGCAACTGCAAGGCGCGAATGCGCTGTGCCAAGGCGAGGTCTATTTTTCGTCCTTGTGGTTGCAGACGCACCAACATCGTCCGTTGCGTCAACAACGTTTTTAACTTCGGGACTTCCATGTGCAATACGGCCGCCAGCTGTTGGGCGGTGTGCGCCACGTGACGAATTTGGGAGGGAATCGCCAGCACACTCGGCGTACTCGCATTCAAGACGAGCGGTTCCCCGTGGCGATCCACGATATGCCCCCGTTGGGCGACGAACGGAATTTGACGTTGCCACGAATCGTGTGCTTTTTGGGTCAATAGGGGACTTTGCATCCCCTGCACCCAAAGGAGACGCAAAAGTAACGCAGCAAACAAGACGACGGTGAACGCCCCGATCAGTACGATACGGCGATGGATCGTGCGTTGCTGTTGGCGCATTGGTGGTTCACCCCTTGTTCCCGTTCAACCCTTTTTCCCGATTGTATGTCGCTTCGGTAAGGGATAGAACGGCAATGCGACGGGGATGTGTACGCCCCCACTCAGAGGCAGGGAAATTTTTTTCGCATTCGTCACCCTGCCGTCAAGGGACAGGCAACGGAACTTCGTCCTCTATCGCAGGTTGCGGGGGCAACGGCAACGTATCGGTTTTGCGCTGCGGTGTGCTTTCGAGCATGAGCACAACGACGCCGTCTATCGCACCGCTCGCACTTTGACTCACCACGTATCCTTCCCCTTGAATCTCACAGCGTCGCCGTACCAACGTACAAATCGCCATCGCATCGCGTAAACTCGCTCCCGTCAAGTCAGGCACCGTGTAATTTTCTGCTTTTGTAATGAGGTACACGGTCGTTTTCGGGTCGACTTGTTCGTCCGCCGCGGGATATTGCGCCACGATGCGATCCCCCCCACCGACAACTTGGACGTTGCGTGTATGCTGTTCGATCGCTTTTTTTGCTTCTCGGACGGATTGATTCGTGACATCTGGCAAGACGATCGTTGCTTGTTGTGCTGCAACTTGCCCCAAATTCGCCTCCATCTCTTCACTGGACACACCAGCAGCAGAAAGTGATGTTGTGTAGGGCACGGTTTGTTGCACGTCTTTTGGTGGGACATTCAAATACCGCAACGTTTGCACCATGATTTCCTTGAATAACGGGGCGGTCACTTCCCCTGCACGGTTGGAGTCTCCGCCTAAATCTGGTTCATCCACGATGACCGCGACCGCAAGACGTGGATTTTCTACGGGAGCATACCCGATCAAAGAAACGACCCACGATTGTGCGGCATATGAGCCCCCCACGACTTTATTCGCCGTACCTGTTTTCCCTGCGATACGGTATCCGTCGACATACGCACGTCTTCCCGTCCCCCGCTTTTGGTCAGAAATGACTTGTTCCAAATAGGCACTCACCTGCTGTGCGACTGCGGGGGCGACGACTTCTCTGATGACCTTAGGTTTGCGCTCAAAAACAACCTTATTCGTCTGTGGGTCGACAACTTGTTTGACGATGTACGGCAACATCAATTTTCCTCCGTTGGCAATCGCCGCATAGGCGGTCAACTGTTGCATCGGCGTGACGATAACGCCCCCTTGTCCAAACGTCGCCGCGGCGACTTCCGAAGGATAATGAAACGAAATGCGGCTGTCTACTTCGCCGGGAAGGTCGATGCCCGAATGTTGGGTGAAGCCGAATTTATCGATGTATTGGCGAAGTGCATCTTCCCCGAGCTGTTCGTAGCCAAGCTTCACAAAGGCAACGTTACTTGAACGCAACAATCCTTCTAAATACGTAATTTTACCCCAACCACCACGACGATGGTCGTGTATGGTATGCCCTGGTACGCGAATAGAGCCAGAGACGTACGTATCATCGGGCTTAAATAGGCCTTTTTCGATCGCTGCGGCGAGTGTCACAAGCTTGAACGTCGAACCCGGTTCGTAGCGTGCCTGAATCGCTAAATTAATAAAATCATGGGAAGCGTCAAACTGCCAATACGTGTTTGGATTGAACGTTGGACGATTGGCAAGGGCAAGAATTTCCATCGTATGCGGATCAACGACGATCGCCGTCATGCCCTTCGGACGGTATGTCGTTTGTACCGTATCGAGCGCATGCTCGACGATGTACTGTATCGTTTGGTCGATGGTTAACATGACATGATGCCCATTTTTTGGCGGTTGTACCAGCGGTTGCGACTGGGGTAATTTTTGGCCGAGCCGATCGACTTGGTAGCGCATCGTGCCTGGTGTCCCGCGCAACCATTCGTCCATGCTCCGTTCTAGCCCCATCCATGCTTTTCCGTCTTTGTCCACATACCCCAATACGTGCGAAGCCAATGACAATTTTGGATACTGCCGCATCTGTTCGGCGACAACGGTCACCCCTGCCCAATTTTCGTCCGTGATGCCTTTGCTCCGCAAAAACTGTTGTTTCCATGCTTTAATGCGTTCGGCCAACAGCCGGTCCATCTTCCATCCTTCACGCCGAATCTCGACATTTTTGAGCAAAATGCCTTGGGTGTTGCGTTTGATCACTTGCTCTTTTACTTGTTTGATGGGTTTGTCCAACAGCGATGCCAACCCAGCAGCAACTTCGTCTTCTACGTTGTACTCCGCCAACAACTGCGGGTTGACATTGACGGTAAACCCTTCGACATCACTAGCAAGCTCATAGCCGTGACGATCGAGTATCATCCCCCGATGGGCAGGAAGCGACGTAACCACACTCCACATTTCTTTGGCTTTCGTCATCAAATGGGCGGAGTCGACGACTTGTGTCCAATACAGGCGCAATCCGATCAACACAAAAAAAATCGTGAAAAAAGCGGCGAATAAAAATGTACGTGTCGTCGTTGTTTTACGTAGCATCCGTGCGTCACGCCTTTTATAAATTTTCTAATAAACACTGATTAAAAACGTCCATATCAGGGGCTCTATTTCACAAGAAATCACTGTGCTTTTTAACCAATAAGATTCCGGTATTCAATCAGTGTTTCGTATTCGTATTGGTTTCAAGAAAACCGCGCAGTGTTTCGTTTTGTGGAAGTACACTTCCTGTACAAGAAAAAGGGAAATACGCCATACACTGCGTCTTTATTGCGCGTACTCGTATGAAACACGATTTCAAACGATATCCCCTATCGGGTAACCCGCCTTCTTTTTTCGCACAAAAGGCATCCCGCTGTGTCCTGTTTTCAAACAGGGATTCGTACGAGGCGTCTGACCCCGCTTACTGCACAGGCGTAACCATTGTCGTAGCAACCGCAGGAGCCGTCGTCGGGGCAGGAGGCGTGGGCATGACCAAGCCAAGCTGTATGCCCGTCTCAATCAGCCGCTTGGGTGCTTGCAACGTGGCAACTTCTTGGCGCAATATTGCAT
>JAULZZ010000024.1:0-8084 GCA_032117095.1 Paenibacillus sp. | reverse complement strand
CAAGCATACAGCAGTGCTCAACAGCATTTTTTTATTGAATAATTTTAACCTTTTCGTGTGCATCGTCTTTGATCCTTCACCGGTTGTTTTGTGTGCATGGATCGTCGTGTAGTTTTCTGGATACACTTCGCAAATACCGTAGTAATAGACATTTTTTGGTATCATGCTTTCTGCTTTTCTAGAAATTCACACGAGTTTACCACGATTTCAGTATAATCATTTTGAATAACGTTGTCAACATCCCTCGTGCATTTTTCTCACCCTACTGCACCACGTCGCACAACACTTCGCACAACGCTAGAAACAACCCGCCCGCATCCAATAAAATTTCGCCCCCCACAATACAACGCACCACTTGACCAGCAACTACTCTAATGATAGAATAATAATAGAATATCATAAGAAGGGAGTTTTTATCCATGCACATACGTCGTCTGTCCCCTTCCCAGCAAGGAAAAGCCGCCTATGACCACGGGAAAATCATCCTCCAAAAGCCAATAGGCTTCCCCGGAGAAGGGTCGGTGATCGATCGATTGGGGCCGTTGTTTTACTGGTCGTGGGGACGTACCGAACAACCGAGCTTGATCGCGGCACATCCACACCAAGGATTTGAAATTGTAAGCTACATTGTCGAAGGGCAGGGGTTTCATCGGGATTCCCTCGGATCAGAAATCACCTTGCACAAAGGAGATGCCCAGTTCATGCAATGTGGATCGGGGCTGACACACGAGGAAGGCTCCAAAGGCACACTAGAAATGTTCCAAATATGGCTCGAACCCTCTTTGCGCCAAGCACTCCAACGCCCTCCTACGTATGCCACGTATTCCCACAAAGATTTCCCAATAGACACGTACGAAGGCACAACGGTAAAAACGCTCATCGGAGAACGTTCCCCGATGCACCTCGTCACGGATGCCAAAATGATCGATGTACACTGTACGGCCAACCATGCATTCACGTATACCCTTGCGCCACACCGTACATGCGCCGTTTTGGTGTATCGTGGAGAAGGGATCGTGAGAGGCACCCTAGAACCACTGCCGTTTGTGCATAAAGATTTTCTCATCATAGATACCCCGCATGCGACCACGATGACATTCGAGACGTGCTCCGCAGAGATGCGCCTCTTTTGTATCGATGTCCCTACCGCTGTGGACTACCCCTTGTATCCAAAGACGCGGTGACTGAATTTCTCCTGATAAGGATGCCATCGTAGAAAGGAGGGGGACGATGCCACACGTTCCTGACGATTCGCTCGATCTTCATTTGTTTCGCGTATGGCGAAGAGCGACGAACGCTGTGTTTCGCTCCTTAAAAAAAGACATAGCTACGTACGGACTGACAGAAGAAAATTTCATCCTTCTTGAATACTTGTATCACAAAGGACCCCATACGATGCAACACCTGTGTGAAGCGTTCTCCATTCCTGTAGGGAGCATCACATATGTCATAGACAAACTCGAAAAAAAAGGACACATCCAGCGTCAACCGTGCCCCTTGGATCGCCGTGTGACGTACGTGGCATTGACCGATGAAGGAAAATTATCGTTTGACCATATTTTCCCTTCACACGCGCGCATGATTGCGCAAATTTTTTCTGTGGTCTCCGAGGAACAAAAAACACACTTGATCACGCAACTTAAAAAAATTGGTTTGCATGCCAGTCGTCTCCACGAAGACACATTTTTGAAAGGGGGTGAATGACATGGGACAATGCCAATGTGGGCAAACGAAAAACCCTGAAGGACATTGCGATGGTTCACACAACAAAGCCACGCCAAAGTAATCTGTACAAAAAAAACGTTCAAATCTCGTATCGGAATTTCGATACCCATTTGGACGTTTTTTTGATGACCTACGACAATCCCCTTCGATGACCACGGTATGCGACTAATCTTCAAATTTAGATTTATTGCGGTTGCGCATAAACGTAGGAATTTCTAGTGCATTGGGCGAAGACGCCTGATTCAACGTGCGTGGAATTCCTTGGGTCTTCGATGCCAACACATCCACGAGCGATCCACCGCGGATTGAAGATACCGGCGGCTTGTTGCCAAAGCCTGTGGCGATGACCGTTACTTTAATTTCTTCTTTTAAGTTTTCGTCAATGATCGCCCCAAAAATCATATTCACATCAGGGTCCGCAGAAGAAATGACAATTTCGGCCGCCTCGTTGACCTCGTGCAAGCTGAGATCCATCCCGCCCGTAATATTCATAATGACCCCTCGCGCCCCATCAATCGATGTTTCGAGCAATGGACTCATGATCGCACGTTTGGCTGCTTCTGCTGCGCGGTTTTCCCCGCTCGAACGTCCAATCCCCATGAGTGCCGATCCGCGCTCAGTCATAATCGTTTTGACGTCCGCAAAGTCCAAGTTGATCAATCCAGGCACAGCGATCAAATCTGAAATGCCTTGTACGCCTTGACGCAACACGTTGTCTGCTTCACGAAACGCTTCTAACATCGGTGTTTTTTTGTCAACAATTTCTAATAAGCGGTCGTTGGGGATGACGATCAACGTATCGACTTTTTCCTTTAATGCTGCGATGCCTTGTTCTGCTTGGGCTTTGCGTCGTGGGCCCTCGAACGTAAACGGACGCGTCACCACCCCGACCGTCAACGCCCCACATTCCCGTGCAATGTCTGCAATAATCGGTGCGGCTCCTGTCCCTGTACCGCCCCCCATCCCTGCGGTCACAAAAACCATGTCTGCGCCTTTGAGTACGTTGTGCAATACGTCTCGTGACTCTTCGGCCGCTTTTTTTCCTACTTCGGGATTTGCTCCTGCCCCGAGCCCACGGGTAAGTTTATCCCCGATTTGCAACTTTGTATCGGCTTTGGACATGTGCAACGCTTGGGCATCCGTATTGACCGTAAAAAACTTGACGCCTTGTACGCCCCCTTCGATCATGCGATTGACCGCATTGCTCCCGCCACCACCGACACCGATCACCTTAATCTGAGCCAACTGTTCGATATCCAAGTCAAATTCCAACATCGTCGCTTCCTCCTTCTGCTAAATAAATTCATTCATCCATGTCTTTACACGTTCCCATGTTTTGCGACGATGATTTGTATGCTTGCGTCCTTTTGCTTTGGAAGAGCCTTGGCCCATTTCGCGCCCCTGTTTGCTGGCGTACGCAATGAGACCGACTCCCGTCGTATACGACGGCTCGCGCACCCCAATATATTCTGGTACGGCAATGCGTACAGGCTTATTCCATATTTCTTGGGCGAGTTGTTGGATGCCCGATGTGGCGGCAACCCCACCGGTGAGCACGTACCCCACAGCAAAATCGTGCGGATGCATGCGGTGCACTTCGTTTTCGATGTACTCGAGCATCTCGATCAATCGCGGTTCCATCACACTGGCTAAATTTGCTTGGGTAAATGTTTTTTCGACGTTGGATCCGATACGCAGCACACTGAATGTCACTTCTTCGCTGCCTTCGCTTTCGATCGCACAACCAAACTTGAGCTTAATCTTTTCTGCATATTCCTCGGGTGTCTTAAACCCAATCGAGATGTCTTTGGTGACGAAATCTCCCCCCATCTCCAGCGTGGACGTGGCGATGAGCTCGCCTTGTTCGAACAAAGAAATCGTCGTCGCTCCTGCGCCAATGTCAACCAACACGACGCCTAAATTTTGCTCGTCTTTGAGCAAGGCCAAATGACCCGCTGCAAGGGGCGTGTGAATGAGTTTCGCAATTTTTAACTCCGCTTTTTCGACCGAACGCATCAAATTGTGTATCGTCGTCTTCGATCCCGTAATAACCGTCGCCTCGACCTCTAACCGCACGCCAATCATGCCCCGCGGGTCGTGAATGCCGTCTAAGCCGTCGACGATAAACTGTTTTGGTACGATCCCGATAATGTCGCGCTCTGGGGGCAAAGAAATGACCCGCGCAGCTTGGATCACCCGTTCTACATCCTCTGCCCCGATCTCGCGATCTTCGCGTGATACTGCCACAATGCCCCGATTGGATTGCAATTGCATCGTGGCATCCGATATGCCACAGTACACGTACTCTATTGTGATGCCTACCATTTGTTCGGCGTGGTTGACCGCACTGCGAATGGCCTCGACCGTCTGATCAATGTTGACGATTTTTCCTTTGTGTACCCCTCGGGAAGGCGCCGTCCCCACGCCGACAATATTCAACGTTTGTCCTGTCCATTCCCCAATGATGACCCTGACTTGGGACGTTCCAATATCCAAACTTACGATTACATCATTGCCATTCAACGTCCCTACACCTCCTTAGATGAAGCCATCTCATTGTAAAACATTCGTATGTTCATCCCCATATACATTCAATCCACTGTACATATTCCACATGATGGATAAATTTTCCTGTTGTTATTTTTGTCTTTATGGAATTATTTGGAAATTAGGGGGTGGTTGCCAATAGTTCGTCTCCATCAAGACGAGCGTCCCGCTGGTTCTATCCCGTCGTCTCAGTTCATAAATATATCCATCCAAACGACTGAGTTTCTCTGGAAGCCATGCGATGCGTGTGATGACCTCGTGCTGTGACCGCGTATATATGCGCACGCGATCCGGATACGCCGGTGAAAAATACGGTCGAATTTCCGAAATATCATACAAAAAATTCGCCTGAATCTGGGCGAGGACGCGACACAATGTTTGTTTCATCGCAACGTCCTCCCAACCACTCAGGAGGGGCAACGCTGTCGGATTGTTCACATATTCTCGGGAGACCGCCACGCCATTGGCCAATACGCCGTGGAATGAATCGGCAATCTGATCTTGCTTTGGGGAGGATGTCCGTAGCTCCATCGCCACAACACGGTGCTCTGTAATGGCAATGCGGACTTTGCCTGGAAACGTCTTCGTCACGACTGCTTTGTCTACCGTAGGCAACCGCAACAACCATGATGCTACATCGTCTGCGTCAACGCCCCAGTACAATTGACCAACGGCAAGCTGAGATTGGCGCATGACCGTTTCTTTTGAGATGAACTGTATCCCTTCAATCGCAATGACACCTACGCGGCTCCACGGAGACCATAAAAAAAGCCCGCCCCCGATCGCCATTAAAAAAATAAGGATAAACAAAATAAGTTTTGTAGCGGGTCGACCTGGAGGTCGTCTGTTGCGCATCGTAGGGATCGTCGTACGTCTTGGCACAATAGAGCAGTACCTCCTTTACAACGTCTTATTATACCATAAATCTGATTGCAATGAACAATACAACTTTCATATTTTTGAGGGAGAAAACAAAAAAAATGTAAATTCCCGCTGAAAAGTACAGCGATTTTGTTGTTTTGTCTCTGTAGGTTTCTTTTTTTTCGCAGACTTCGTTCCCCTGCTGCGTCTTTTTTTGTATATTTTCCGAACATATGTATTTTTATAGCGACATACAAAAAATGCACGAAATCACCATGCAGATTCCCCGATGACACGGATTTCTGCTTCCAAAAAAACGCCTGACTGTGCGGCGACGGTTTGTTGAATGTGTGCGACAAGGGCAAGTACGTCTTTTGCCGTCGCTTGTTGCGTGTTAATAATGAAATTTGCATGCATCGGCGACACTTGCGCACCACCGATCCGAAAGCCTTTGAGCCCTGCACGCTCGATGAGCGCCGCCGCATGTCCCTCTGGGGGGTTGCGAAACACACTGCCTGCACAAGGCAAATGCAACGGTTGTGTTTGTAGCCGTCGCGCTTTGTACGTCGCCATCGCTTTGGCGATCGTTTTGCGATCAAACGGTTGCATCGCCAAATGGGCCTCGACAATGACGGCAAGACGACGGTGAAACACCGAGTGACGGTACGCAAACGCAAGGTCATTTTTGCACAAACGTACGATATTTCCCTGTTCATCCACGACTTCCACGGCAGAGACGACCGTACTCATGTCTGCACCATGCGCTCCTGCATTCATGTACACCGCACCGCCGACACTGCCAGGAATGCCCCCAGCGAACTCCAAACCACTCAAGCCGGCACGTCCCGCCATGACGGACAGTTTGATCAAAGAATAGGCCGCCCCTGCGACGATCGTCGTTTCTTGAAAATGGATGTAATCCAACGCATCGCCCAACAACAGTACGGTTCCACGAATGCCCGCATCCGTCACCAACACGTTTGATCCGCGCCCCATCGTCGTCAAAGGCTCCCCATACGCCTGCGCCGCTCGCACAATGCGCGCAATCGCTTGCTTTGTCGTCGGAATGACCACGACATCGGCAGGGCCACCGATTCGCCACGTCGTATACGGGGCAAGAGAAACATGCGTATGTACTTCACCGACCTCTAACTTACGCAACGTTTCGATCCAAGGATCGTTCATCGGTCGCCCCTCCATTTCTGTGGTCCATCAAAAGAGAGATCCTGCAGCTCCCTGTACGGGGGAATACGCATCCCCGCTTGAAATCCTCTACACAACGGGCTTCTTTTTGCGGGAAAACAAAAGGCGTTTTTCCCAAGGTGGGTTGAAACCACGAGTATACGAATACTAAACACTGATTGAATTCAAGAATCTTATTGGTTAAAAAGCACAGTGATTTCTTGTGAAATGGGGCTCTTGGTATGGACGTTTTTAATCAGTGTTTAGTATAAACAAAATTTGAATACAGACATCTTATTGGTTAAAAATTCCATTTTTTCGGTAAAAAAAGCTCTCTCCATCGCTGTTTTTAACCAGTGTTTAGGATTCGTATGATTTGGCATATTTTGAAATATTCAGCAACAATCCAACCGCCATCAGCAATAAAATCAACGACGACCCGCCTGCGCTAATAAACGGCAATGTCACCCCAGTAACGGGCAACAGCCCAATTACCACGCCGATATTCATAAACACTTGTACCGTGATCATGCCCGTAATGCCGATGGCAAGCAACGTGCCAAACGCATCCGGCGCACGCCATGCAATCATAAAACCACGGATCACGAGCAAAGCAAACAAGGCAAGCAAAACGATACCGCCCAGCAAGCCCCACTCCTCCGCAAAAATCGCAAATATAAAGTCCGTTTGTGGTTCGGGTAAATAACTGAACTTTTGGAGACTTTCACCAAACCCAACCCCAAACAATCCCCCAGGTCCTACCGCATACAAAGACTGAATCGCTTGGTATCCTGCTCCCAGCGGATCTGACCACGGGTCCAAAAATGCGGTAATGCGCTTCAAGCGATACGGTGCGATCGCAATCAATCCCGCGATAAACACAACACCGATGAGCATGACGACGCTAAGATGACGCCATTTTGCCCCTGCACAAAACACCATAAACAGCGTAGCTCCCAACAACACCGCACCCGTTCCTAAGTCTGGTTGTAACATAATCAGCCCAAATACGGTGCCCATCAATACGAACACGGGCAACAGTCCCGTACGAAACCGCTCAAATGCCTGGGGATTGGCGGACAGTCCTTTTGCCACAAAAAGCAAGAAGGCAAGCTTCATAAACTCAGACGGTTGCACCCCAAAACTGCCAATGCCCAACCAACTGCGTGCACCGCCACGTACGACACCGATGCCAGGGAGCAAGACGACGATGAGCAAAACGAGAGCAATGACAAACAGCAGCAGTGCCTGATTTTGCCACCGCCAATACGCAATGCGCATGATGACGACCATCGCAGCAATCCCGATGAGCGCAAACAACAACTGTCGCTTGACATCGTACCACGCATCCCCAAAATCTTGCCGTGCGACCACGTACGACGCACTGTATACGGACAGCAAACCGATGAGGAGCAAGGCGATGGTCACAACCAATAAAGGTACGTCTACATTATGGGGCTTGCGCATGCAATGCTCCTATCTTGTTGTACTAAACACCGATTAAAAATATCCATACAAAGATACCAATTTCACAAGAAATCACATTGCTTTTTAAGCAATCGGATTGCGGTATGGGAGCGTCAAGAAGTATGTGTAAATGGGGACAACCCCGTCTCGTAGCATGGGGGACCCATGCTACGAGGAGAACATTAGTTCGGGTTGGGGGATGTCCAGCGTGGACGTGGGGGACCCATGCGACGCGGAGAACATGGCGAGTAGGTCAGTACGCGCTTGATCAAAGCCGTTATGACAACGCGTAGCAAAGCGTT
>JAULZZ010000023.1:0-11830 GCA_032117095.1 Paenibacillus sp. | reverse complement strand
TAAAAAGGCAATGTCCCAAAAAGCATCCAGCACTCGCGATCCCGTTCATCGAGCAGACGATGAATCGCCCTACGCACGTCGTCCAACGGCAATATCGGCAAGTCTGTAGCAAAAGAGTGTGCATACATCGGATGAATTTCATGGCGACGACAGCCCATCGCCACAACATCCCGATGCAACTGTCCGACCAACACATGCGTGTGCGTATTGACCATCGTTTCGGCCGACACAAAAGCGCCCTGCTTGGCGAGGGAACGGGCATTTTCGGGGATGCGCGCATAAAGACGTTGGGCCACCTGTGGGGACGAAGTGGAACTTTTTGCAAACCCCATCGCCAAAAACGCCTCGGCATCGATCGCATTATGGGAAATATGAAATACATCGACAACATCGGCGACTTCTTCGTACCGCGCCAAGTCCAATGTGAGATTTGTATTCACTTGGGTAAACAGCCCCCGCCGTTTGGCGTAGTCTAACAATGGACGCATCGTCTGCTGTACGACTGTGCGATCCAAAAACGGCTCACCTCCCGTGAGGCTCAACGTGCGTAACGTCTCCACTTCATCAAGACGTTGAAAAAGCTGCGGCAGTGGCAGGGGGAGATGGTGTGCGTGCGTTAGCGTATCGCCTACCGCACAATGGGCACAGCGCATGTTGCACCGTTGTGTGACGGTGAATTCCACACTCGTCAGATGGTATTGTCCCTCCTGTTGGCGCAAGGGAAATGGATCCCATGGATCGTATTGGGGCTGCATCGGCATCCACCTTTTCTGTTCGTGGTACTAATACCAAACTAAAAAATCGATAAAATTCCAGTCTTTCCCTGTAATACTTTTGATCGTGTATCCCGCTGGTAACCGATTTCTTTGCCAACATTTCCACATCATCGGCGTTATATCCTGTCAACGTGACGATTTCTTTGTTCTACTTTCTCTCGCCACGATATGCGACTACTTCTAACCGTTTGTATGCGTTCACATTTTTCTTCGTTTTTGCATTTCTTTTCTCAGCGCTATCGCATATTCTTTGTATCACACGCACGTTATTTTGTCTATATATTTGTTTGGAATTAGTATAAACACTGATCAAAAACGTCGGTGTATTTGTTTAGAATTAGTATGGGTAACGTAAAAGTCAAGTTGTAAAAACATAACGCAGTTTTTTGGCGTGCGCCACCGCGTGTACTTGATCGGGCGATCCGATGACCTCTGCAAGTACATCGCGTAAAAATGCAGATAAAAAATACGTGCAGTCGGTGTATTGCGCAAACGAAGGATACCCAACACCAAACGTGAACATGTCGATCGTCCCGACCGTATACAATTGCGCATCGTCTAGTGGTTCAGCTCCGACGAGTATGCGTGCGATACGCCACTGCGAGGCATGGGAGAAAACGTGTACCGTCAAACCATCCACACACAACGTACCGAGCCGTTCGCCCCGAAATCCAAAACCACGAAAAGGTTTCAATGTATGCGTCTCATCGATCGCCAAATGTAATGCGTCACGAATCGCACTCCCCCGCACCGTAATCAACGCAGGGTTGATCGGCGACGGACACGTCCTTAACAGTTGTCCGCGTGTGACGACACCCGCAGGCAATGCATGCAACAGTTGTCCCGCATTGACGATGCCAATTTGGGCGCCTACATGTTGCCGTAACGCTGCCGCAAGCACGTTGCCCAAGGGCGCTTCGCGCACGTCGTCTGTATGCAGCGCACCATGAAGCGTGCCCACCACGTCTTCGAGTGGCGCGAGTGCCTCAGCGGTATGTGCGACAAGCCACGCATGCAGTGCAGGATCCGGCGGGATTGCTGCTGTTGGGCGGGCGTGTCCCTCGTAGTGCAACGTCCCTCCCGCATCACGGACGATGCGTACGACACTCACATGGCTGCCTTGGCGTCCCGCAGCCACCATCCACGTGTTCCCACAGCGAACCGCACGTTCTAATACGTGGTGGGTATGCCCCCCTAAGATGAGGTCGATGCCGTCAATCTGTTGGGCCAACGCTTCGTCTGCGGGATAGCCGAGATGACTGAGCACGATGACGACATCGACTCGGTGGTCATTACGCAAATGGGCAACCGTTTCTCGTGCGGTCAACACGGGATCGCGCACATCCCAACCGAGTTCACCGTAAAACGTCTCATAGGGGGCGGTCAAGCCGAACACCCCAATGCGCAAATCCCCCCGCTGGAACACGCGAAACGCATGCATCCACGCCATGGGGTGGGCACGAAATTGGAGATTGGCGCACGTCACCACAAAATTCGCCTGCTGATAAAGCTGTTGGAGTTGTGCGGGCATAAACGTCAGCCCTTCGTTGTTGCCAATGACCTTCGCATCATACGCCATCTGGTGCATCATTGCCACGTTGAGTTGCCCGAGGGATCCTTCTGTTCGTGGATCGACCCGATCGAGATGGTCACCCCCATCCAAGCGCAACAGCTGTGACGGCGCATACGCTTGCGCATAGTCCCTAAATATCGTCTGAATGCGCGTCATGGCAACAAAATCGCTATGTATATCGTTCGTATGCAAAATGATCCATTCATTCATCATGCGACGTACTCCCTTTGACCCTATCGCCTCTTACTCCTCGTCGTGCGTCTTGCCATACATATCGGGCACCGCAATCCCCCGATTTGTAAAAAGTCACCTGAAAGGATTCCTATCAGTATAGCACAAATGACGCCGATCGCCTATGCATGGGTGGCCACGATACGATTTCTCCCCCCTTGTTTGGCTTCATACAGTGCCCCATCCAACCGCTGCATGTACGACGCCAATTTTTGCATTTCTACGCCCGTCACCTCAGCACGTTCCCAAGCTGTTTGAGATGCCCAAGGCGCCTCCTGTGCAGGGTACAAAGAAGGGCATTCGACAGAGAGCATCCCGATGCTGATCGTGACGGAAAACAACGTCCCCATCGTTTCATGAGACAATCCTGCTACGAGCAAACGAAGCTGTTCTGCT
Source organism: Paenibacillus sp. (assembly GCA_032117095.1). GTDB lineage: Bacteria > Bacillota > Bacilli > Paenibacillales > YIM-B00363 > REEB470. The sequence continues at coordinate 8,854 of JAULZZ010000023.1, read as the reverse complement.
TTTGCCATCGCCTCGAAGGGATCGCATCCCGTGAGGACGATCATAAACTCATCCCCTCCATACCGAGCGATAAAATCGTGTTCTTCTAGCGCATGGCTCATCGTTGCCGTGACGTGTTGCAAAACACGATCGCCGACTTGATGCCCATAACGATCGTTAATCTCCTTAAAATGATCGACGTCTACAAGGAGCAACGTGTATGAAAGCGGCTGTTTTTGTTGTTCGGCAAATGTCGTGAGGCACCATTGTTCCATGTATAGCCGATTGGCGCACCCCGTCAAGGGATCCGTCAACGCCAACCGTTCTACCTCAACATATGAGGCACGCAACGCTTGTTGCAAGCGCACGTCCTCGATGCGTGCGAGGAGTCGCTCGAACACTTGTCGTCCTTGCCAAATCATCACGCATCCTCCCACATGCGTTGGACGTAGGACGCCCGTCCAGAACCGCGACGATATTGTTCATAATGCGCTGGATTTTTTGCATAATATTTTTGGTGTTCTTCCTCTGCAGGATAAAACGGGGTCGCAGCGACGATGGGGGTATAGATCGGCTGGGCAAATCTCCCACTGTCCGACAATGCTTGTTTACTCGCTAAGGCTTGTTGTTTTTGGTCATCATCGTGATAAAATATTGCCGTACGATACGACGTGCCCCGATCAAAAAATTGCCCTCCCGCATCCGTGGGATCGATTTGACGCCAAAAAAGAGTAAGTAACGTGTCATAGGTAATCCGTGAAGCATCAAACGTAATTTGGACGGCTTCTGTATGTCCTGTCTTTTCGGAACATACTTCTTTGTACGTCGGATGTGCGGTATGTCCACCGGTGTAGCCGACGACGACATCAAGTACGCCAGGCATCGTATCAAATGGCTTGACCATACACCAGAAACACCCTCCGGCAAAAGTTGCCTTCTTCACTGTATTTTGTTGTTGTGCGGATGGTACGAATGACGCCATGCCTATTCCTCCTGTCGTGGTCGCATGCATTTTTTCTGTGTGGCGACTTGCACCCGCACAAAAAGAACGGTATAATGCTTTTTGTCTTGGGACGTTAGTTCAGTGGGAGAATACTTCGCTGGCAGCGAAGGGGTCGGGGGTTCGAATCCCCCACGTTCCATATGGAGTAATTTTTTTGTTGTACTTGATATGCCCACTGCATTGTTCGCCCATGTGTTGTCCGTGAGACGGTCATAACAAGGCACCTCGCTTTCTTCTCTGCAATGCCATACATTCCCTGCATGATTTATGTGCTCCTCGTGCAATCTATCGTCATCAACCACTGAGGAGGTGATGATTGATGGGTACAGGAACTAGTCGCACGAATGACCTCGTCGTTCCCCAAGCAAACCATGCGATGGAACAGTTAAAGTTTGAGGTTGCGCAAGAATTAGGCATCCAAATTCCACAAGATGGCTATTACGGCCACATGGCGACACGGGATACGGGAGCGATCGGCGGTCACATTACGCGTCGTCTCGTCCAAATTGCCGAACAGCAACTCGCTAACCAATCGCGGTAACCCATTCATTTTGGATTCGTTTTGACCATGTGATGCGCTTTGTGCGTCATGTGAGGGAGGGGCATTCCTCCCTTGCGTGACGTACACGCATCCGTTATGGTGCCCTTAAATGGGGAACATATTTCTTATATTTTTGGTAATAGTAGCGTACGCGCTCTACATAATGTCTCGTCTCTCCGTACGGAATACGGCGAACATCTGCCATCGTCCCGTCCCATACGTCTTGTTGTAGCCATTGGGCGGTTTTCCCTGGCCCTGCGTTGTACGCCACCGCAAGGATGGCCAATCGATCGAGCATGGACACTTCTCGGGGCACGAACTGATCCGTCAGCAAGCGTATGTACCGCGTGCCATACTGGATGTTCGTCGCTTCGTCATACCAATTTTTTGGTTCCTTCTCCTCCATACGTTGCTGACTACGCATCCACTGTGCCGTCGGTGGCATGAGTTGCATCAGTCCCATCGCGCCTTTGGACGACGTTTTGTCCGCCTGAAAATTGCTTTCGACACGAATAATCGCAGCCACGATGTACGGATCAATGTCGTATTGCGCAGCATAGCGCACGATGAGCGTTTTGTACCGCACGGGGTACACCCATTCCCCCCAGAGATGGTCATGCCCATACAACGCGACCACGAGAAACACGAATACACCGCTCCATACGGCAAACGATGCGCCTCGTTTCAGCGCATTCATGACTGCACCTGTTGGACAAAGGCATCGACTTTCGCGAATGTTTGCTCGATCGTCCCACTATTGTCAATGGTCACATCGGCACTCATCTTCTTTTGCTCAATGGGCCACTGGGTCGCGATTTTTTGCGTTGCGTAAGCAGCGGAAATGTGGTCACGTTGCCGTAGGCGTGCGTGTTGGACATCTGGGGGGACGTAAACGACGACGATCACATCGAACAGCCCCGATGCGTGCCAACCGTTCTCAAAGAGCAAAGGGATGTCTACGACAACGAGCGACAAATGACGCACCGCTGCAATTTTAGCGAGTATGCATTGGCGGATGGGTGGATGTACGATGGATTCGAGCGTCTGGCGCTGTGCATGATCTTCAAATACGCGTTGCCCCAATGCCCTGCGATCCAACGTGCCATCTGCACACAAGATCGCTTTGCCGAATGCATCCACGAGGCGCGCCAACGTGGGCGTCCCGACTGCCACGACTGCGCGTGCGATTTCATCCGCATCAATCACATACGCCCCGTGGGCACGCAACCGCTGAACGACCGTCGATTTCCCTGTGGCAATTCCCCCTGTGATTCCGACAATCATCTGTGTTTCCCCTTTACGTTGGTATGCGTTGGCACGTCGGACAAAGATGTGTGCCTCGCCCAGCAATGACCGTTTTGATGATCGTATCGTGACAGCGCTTGCATGTCGCGCCTTTTCGTCCGTACACGTGCAACTGGTGTTGGTATTGCCCCGTTTGTCCTTGTCCATATCCGTATGATTTTACAGAAGAACCTCCTGCAGCCACTGCGTCGCTGAGAATGCGCACGATCGCCTCCATCAGTCGTTGACGTTCCCCACGGGACAACGTATTCGCATGCCGATTGGGGTGCAACTGGGCATCATACAACACTTCATCGACATAAATATTGCCTAAGCCTGCGATGAGCTGTTGCCGAAGCAACAACGGTTTGAGGGCGATCGGACGGTGTGGCCACGCCTGTTCAAACGTGTCTGGCGTAAAGGTTTGTGCCAACGGATCCATGCCAAGGTGTTGTAATGGCGGGCGTTGGAACATCGTGTCGCGCGCAATGACATCCATCGTACCAAACTGACGCACATCGCGGTAACGCAATTGTGTCCCATCGGTAAAGTCAAACACCACATGGGTGTGCGCCTCATACGGTGTCGTGTGCGCATACAACCCGTATCGTCCTTCCATCCGCAAATGAGACAACAACACGTATGGCGCATCGAAAACAAAAACGAGAAATTTGCCGACACGTTGGATCGCTTCGATCGTTTTGTGCACGAGCAACGCCGCGAATGCGGTAGGACATGGCGGAGTTCGTACGATACGCGCCAAATGCACATGCACGTGGGCAATCTGTTTTTGGACGACCAATTTTTCTAGAGATCGACGGACGGTTTCGACTTCGGGCAATTCTGGCATCGTAGCCTCCATGACGGTTTCACAAGATTATTTTGTATGTGCCCAACTCACCCCCGTCTTCACATCCACACGCAAAGGCACGTCGAGTGGCATCACTTGCTCCATCGCCTGTGTGACGAGCGCAGTCATCGTATCCACTTCGTGCGATGGCACTTCAAAGACGAGTTCATCGTGCACTTGCAACAGCATCACACTGTCGAGTTTCGCCTCATTCATCTGCGCCTGCACGTGTAACATCGCCACTTTGATAATGTCGGCGGCACTGCCTTGGATGGGCGTGTTCATGGCAATGCGCTCGGCCAACGCCCGCACATGATGATTTGTCGCTTGCAAATCGAGTACGCTACGGCGACGTTGCAATATCGTCGTGACATAGCCGTCTTTTCGGGCTTGTTCTATGATGTCTTTCATGTATTGTTTGACGCCACGATACACCGCAAAATATTTTTCGATGAACGCAGTCGCCTGTTTTCGCGTAATGTTGACACTTTGAGACAGACCGTAGTCACTCATCCCGTAAACAATGCCAAAATTTACTGCTTTCGCCTGTCGACGCATCGCTTCATCGACCGCTTCACGGGACACCCCAAACACACTCATCGCCGTCTGGGTGTGAATGTCTTCATCCGCCAAAAACGCTGCAATCATCCGTGCATCTTTAGAAAGGTGGGCGAGCACACGCAGCTCGATTTGGGAATAATCCGCGGCCATCAGCACCCATCCTGGTTTTGATGGAACGAAACATTTGCGAATTTCACGTCCTTCTGCGGTGCGGATCGGGATGTTTTGTAAATTTGGAAACTGACTACTTAAACGGCCTGTCGCTGCGATCGTTTGGCGAAAATACGTATGAATGCGCTGTGTGGTCGGATGTACTTCCTTTTGCAATCCCTCGGCATAAGTAGAGTATAACTTCGCTATCGCTCGATATTCGATAAGCATCGGTACGATCGGATGATGCGTCCGCAATTTTTCGAGGACATCGATATCGGTGGAGTATCCTTGGGTGTTGGATTTCACGGGTGGAAGCTTCAAGTGCTCGAACAATATTTCGCCCATTTGCTTTGGAGAGTTAATATTGAACGTTTTCCCTGCACAGGCGTGGATATTCGTTGTCATCTGCTGTAACTGTTCGAGCAACGTCATCCCGTATTGGCGCAATACGACGCTGTCTACTTGGATGCCGTGGATTTCCATCTGGACGAGCACCATAGACAAGGGCAACTCTACGGTTTCATACAAAGGCAACAAGTCGTTTTCCTGCAAAGATTCCCATAAAATTGGGGCAAGCTTGGCGATGGTGTATGCTTTTTGTCCGCTGTGATTTGCGTATGTGGCAAGTGATGGGATGTGCGCTTTTGCGCCTTTGCCATATATGCGTTCATCTGCTGGCAATGTAAGTGCCGCATACTGGGCAGCAAGGACATCGAGGGCATACGAAGAAGCGATCGGATGCAAAACATACGTGGACAAAACGACATCGGCAACAACGCCACGTATTTCCAACCCATGCCAGTGCAGTACGAGGGTATCATAGTGCACGTCGTAGACGGTTTTGGGCACTTCTTCGTCTGCAAGCCATTGGCGGATCGCCGTCGCTTCTGCACAATGCAACGTTTGTTTGTCAATAAAAAACGTGTCGCCTTGACTGTCCTGTTCACGCACATGGGGGCAAAAGGCGAGCCCTAAAAACGTGGCATGATGCGGATTTTCGCCGATCGCCTCGGTGTGTACAACGCACATCTTAGGCAAGACGTGTTGTATCCAGCCAGCAAGTTCGTCACGCGTGATGACCGTCGTGGGATTCGTCTGTTGTTGCTCATGTTGTTGCTCTTCCTCTTCCTCACCCTCAAGAGAAGGTACTTTGTCCAGCAATGAACGAAATCCCAACGCAATGAAATGTTGCACAACTGCGTCGCGATCCATGCCTGTATACGTCTGTTGCCAGTCGATCGTCAAGGGAACATCACAAAAAATGGTAGCGAGTTGTTTGCTCATCCGTGCTTGTTCCGCATGTTCGAGTAGTTTTGAACCGATTTTCCCCGTGATACTCGGCGCATGCGCCAGCACATTTTCGAGCGAGTGATGTTCGACAAGGAGCTTGATCGCCGTCTTGGGGCCGATGCCAGGCACACCGGGAATGTGGTCACTCGTATCGCCCATGAGTCCTTTGAGATCGATGAGTTGTGCGGGAGCCAGTGCGTACGTTTGTTGGATCGTGTCCATCGTATGCGTATCGAGTTGACTGACGCCTTTGCGTGTGAGCAACACATGCACCTTTGGGGAGACGAGTTGGAGCATGTCCTTGTCTCCTGTTACGATGACCGTAGACATCTTAGCATGCACCGCTTGTTTGGCAATCGTACCCAAAATATCATCGGCTTCATAGCCTGCGCACTCAAACTGTACGACATTCATCGCTTCGAGCAGTGACTTCATCATCGGGAACTGCGCACTTAATTCTGGGGGCGTAGGAGAACGTCCCGCTTTGTATTGTGCATAAAACGCATGGCGAAACGTCTCCTTGCCAGCATCCCAGGCAACATATAGATGCGTGGGGCGTTGGGTGGCGATGACTTGCAAAAGCATGTTCACAAATCCGTATACTGCATTGGTCGGTTGCCCGTCCCGACTCGTGAGCGGGGGGACGCCATAAAACGCGCGGAATAACAAACTGTTGCCATCGATACATACACATCGCACCACGCCTTGGCCACCTCATTCGTGTAGTCATACGAATCACACATTGAAAACATATACACCGAATAATGCTTTTGTGGGAAAGCAATGGGTGTTTTAAGCGATACTGCGGTGGAATTGGAAAGCGGATTTGCAACACCGTGGTGAAAAGGCTACGCCTTTCTGCGGGGGATATGGTTTGACGTCACGCTTCGTATCCGGACGATTGCCTTAGACGTTGAGATCCGGACGCTTGCCCTTCACTAAGTAGACAACGCTTTCGCCAATATTCGTCACATGGTCAGCCATACGTTCTAAGTAACGACTCACAAAACACAGCAAGAGCGACTGGTTGACGTTTTTCGGATTTTCCATGACGTATGTAAACAATTCACGTAAAATTTGACTGTGCAAATGATCGACTTCATCGTCCAATTTTGCCATCTTAAACGCCCGATCGACGTCTTCTTCGACGAATGCCTGCAAACATTCGCGCGTCATCATTAACACGATGTCGGACATCCGTGGAATATCTACAAGGGGCTTAATGAGTGGCTCACCATGGATGCGTTTTACGATTTTGGCGATGTCTACTGCGAGATCCCCCATGCGCTCCAAATCCCCTGCCATCTTAAATGAAGCGAGAATGCGCCGCAAATCCGTAGCCACCGGTTGTTGCAATGCGATCAGCGCGCTCCCCATTTCGGCGATTTGTGTTTCGATGTCGTTGAGCTGGTCGTCTGCTGTGATGACTTTCTCGGCCAACTGCGGATCATTGTGGCGGAGCGCCTCCATCGCTTGAGAAATTGCTTGCTCAACCATGCCGACCATGTCAATGAGTTTTTGGCGCAACTGCTGAAGTTCTGCGTCAAAAGTTTGTCGTTGTAGTGCCATTTTTATCCCCTCCCACTCAAAATCCAAATCATACGGTGAAGCGGTCTCTCGCTGTGCGATGTGAATCCGATTGAATTTTTCCCCTTATTATACCGCATGTGACGGCGTTTGACGAGGTGATGTGCTGTTTTGTTTCTAGGGCACCTCTATAAAAGGAATCGTACGCATAGACATAGGAGAAAAAAGCGCTTGTTTACGGCAAAGGGATTTTTTACAAGTCGGTTTATAGAGGTGCCCTCTACACATACGAATCCCTTATTGAAAACGATACACAGGGGCTTCCTTTTTCAGGAAAGAACGTGTGTTTTCACCGTTGGTGTGTATGCTTTCAATAAGGGAGCCCTAAGGGGAAGCCCTATAAGGTCACAGCGCCGTCCTCGCCAAGCGAAAGCCGACAAACTCGCCGACGACATCTGGTGCAAAAGTGCTGAGGCTACTGACGTAGCCCACGGTCACGCTGTTGTTGACAACGTTCCAGTTCCCGCCTCGGATCCCACGCGCATTCCCCTCTTCTATCCACGTAAACTGCCACTCCCACACGTTCCCACTCGCATCAAACATCCCTAAGGCGTTTGCTTTCTTGCCCCCGACCGCTTTTGCGCCACCGTTGCCCGACCAAATCCACTTTGGCCAAACCCACGCCACCGCCTCAGTTTCCGCGGCATCGTTCACATTTTCTGTCGCCCCGCTTGCATAGTTTCCAGGCGTCCAATAATACGTTTTCCCATCTTTCCCTGTCGTGGCGATGCGTTCTTTTGCCAACGAACCTGTCGTCGGCGCTGTCGTCCCCAGCCATCTCGCTGCCATTTCGGACTGCAACGTTGTGGGCAATTGATACCCGTTGTTGTTGCTTCGCACCGCTTTGTCGAGTACTTTCTGCGCACGTGCATCCTTCAACACGTTTCCGTTCGTATCCCGATACACCGGCACGAGTCCGTCTTTCTCCGAATACGCATTCGTCCAGACGACCGCATCGTACCAGCTTACGTCTGTGACGGGCAACGGCGTACCGCGGTTACTCCCTCTATTCGCAAACGTATACCCTTTCGTCACCGCCCAGTCGTACACTTCTTGCCACAATGCACCCGTCACTTCTGTTTTCCCGATCCAAAAGTTTGGCATATTTACGTTCGTTTGTGAATTGTTCTCCCCCAACGGCACCTGCAAAATGTTTCCTGCTGGCACGTACACCAGCTGGCGATCGATCCCGCTTTGCACTCTACCCTCTGGCACATGTCCGCTCGTCATCCAAACGGTCATCGCAACTCCGACTATCATGACAAGCAGTCCCGCAGACACCACTATTTTTCTCGTGCTTCCTGTCTTCATCCTCGCCCACGCTCCTCGTCGTTATGATGTGACTACACAAACCAATACACTCACCGATTTGATAATTAAAACTATAACAACTGGACAGTGACAAGTTCTCTGTTGCTTGAGCTGCAGAATATTTGAGAGTATGGTATCATTTCCTCCATAAACATGAAACAGGAGGAGCAATCTCCGCATACGGTTTGGGAAAGGAAATCGACCGTATGATGTGCCGAGATTGAAAAAAACACGATGCTCAAATATATCGACAGCGTATTACATCTATTTTCAGATTGTTTCGAACGCAGAAAAA
>JAULZZ010000022.1:0-10187 GCA_032117095.1 Paenibacillus sp. | reverse complement strand
AGTAAGGTGACGATGGCAGAGGGGATCCACTCGTTCCCATCTCGAACACGACCGTTAAGCCCTCTTGCGCCGATGGTACTGCAACCGCAGGGTTGTGGAAGACTAGGTCGTTGCCTGACTGTTTATTCCCTGATAGCTCAGTTGGTAGAGCACTCGGCTGTTAACCGAGTTGTCACAGGTTCGAGTCCTGTTCAGGGAGTCCTTTGTTTTTGAGCTCCTATAGCTCAGTCGGCAGAGTGCATCCATGGTAAGGATGAGGTCACCGGTTCGATTCCGGTTGGGAGCATCACTTAGGGCCCGTTGGTCAAGCGGTTAAGACACCTCCCTTTCACGGAGGTAACAGGGGTTCGAATCCCCTACGGGTCACCAATTCGTGATTCAATGATGAGTCTTGCCGCTGTAGCTCAACTGGCAGAGCAACTGACTTGTAATCAGTAGGTTGGGGGTTCAAGTCCTCTCGGCGGCATTGTACGTAAAGGGGATTAGCCAAGTGGTAAGGCAACGGACTTTGACTCCGTCATTCCCAGGTTCGAACCCTGGATCCCCTGTGTTTGAGCCATTAGCTCAGTTGGTAGAGCACCTGACTTTTAATCAGGGTGTCGAAGGTTCGAGTCCTTCATGGCTCACTTTTCATGATATGCGCGTGTGGCGGAATTGGCAGACGCACCAGACTTAGGATCTGGCGGGCAACCGTGGGGGTTCAAGTCCCTCCACGCGCACCACATGCACGTCAGTTTGTTTCGCATTGGTTGTTGCACGACCGCGTGCAGTTTGGTATACTTATGCGGACGTGGCTCAGTGGTAGAGCATCGCCTTGCCAAGGCGAGGGTCGTGGGTTCGAATCCCATCGTCCGCTCCATAGATGTGCCCTTAGCTCAGCTGGATAGAGCGTTTGACTACGAATCAAAAGGTCGGGAGTTCGAATCTCTCAGGGCACGCCATTGTTTTATTTTTCACGGGACGTAGCTCAGCTTGGTAGAGCACCTGGTTTGGGACCAGGGGGTCGCATGTTCGAATCGTGTCGTCCCGATTTTATTTTTCTAATTTTTTTACGTACATTTGCGGGTGTAGTTCAATGGTAGAACTCCAGCCTTCCAAGCTGGTAGCGTGGGTTCGATTCCCATCACCCGCTTTTAAAAATTCATATTCATCCTCATACGTTTTTGGTAATGCACATTCCCTTCTAAATCTTTTTCGATGAAGAGGTGGATTATTTTTTTATTGTGCCCGTAGCATACATACATACATTGATTTTATATCACGACACTTGGAGTGACAGTATGATGAGTGAATTTGTCCAGCCTTCGTTGTCTTCGGGTCATCCGAATCATACGTTATTGCGTCGGGACGTGCGTTTTTTGGGCAATCTCTTAGGCGACGTATTGGTACACGAGTCGGGGGAGACCTTGCTTCGTGTTGTCGAGCAAATTCGCGAGATGAGCAAAATGGTACGTTCCCAAGACCATCTTCAAATTCGCAATCATTTTCGCGAACAAATTAGAGCGCTTGATCCTTCTTTCCGTCGGAAAGTGATTCGCGCATTTGCAACGTATTTTCAACTAGTGAATATTGCGGAACAAATCCATCGAATCCGACGTAAAAGAGATTATGAGCGCACGGCTGGGGATGCTGTTCAACCGGGGTCTATTGAGCATGCGATCATCAAGCTTAAAAAAAGAAGTGTGGACAGCGATGAGCTACAAACGTTGTTTCAACATATTTCATTGGAATTGATCATCACGGCACATCCGACAGAGGCGACAAGGCGTGCTGTGCTAGACATCCATCGGCGAATCGCCGACGAGATGATGTTGCTTGACAATCCGAATTTGACCAAGCGTGAAGAAGAAGGGTTAAGAGAACGGCTGTTATATCACGTTTTAACATTGTGGCAGACGAATGAACTGCGCGATCGTAAACCAACGGTGCTTGATGAAGTTCGCAATGGGTTGTATTTTTTTGATGAAACGTTGTTTGATGTACTGCCAGATGTGTATAAAGAGATTGAGCGTACATTGCAAGTGCATTACCCTGTGAAACAATGGCATATTCCTAGTTTTTTGCGCTTTGGTTCGTGGATTGGAGGGGATCGCGATGGCAACCCTGGGGTTACCGCTGCGGTCACTTGGGAAACGGTTATGCTCCAACATCAGTTGGTGTTATGCAAGTACGAAGATGCTTTGCGTCACGCATTACAAAATTTGAGTTTTAGTACAACGCTCGTCCATGTGACGGATGCGCTAAAAAAGTCGATTGACCATGACCGGAGAACCGTTCCTCTGTCGATAGAAAAATCTTGGCGCAACGAAACGGAACCATATCGGATAAAAATTACGTATATGATTGAGCGGTTACGGCATATGCGCATACATAAGGCTTTGGATGAAGGGGGATATGCTTCGGCAACCCAGCTCATTGACGATCTCATCGTGATCGAACAAAGTTTGCGTAGTCATGCGGCCGATTATATTGCAGATTCACTCATCAAAAAACTCATTCGCCAAGTAGAATTATTTGGCTTTCATTTGGTGACGTTAGACATTCGTCAACATAGTGCCCACCATGAACAAGCCATTTCAGAAATTTTTCATGCGGGGCATATTGCGGAGGATTATAAAAGCCTCAGCGAGGAAGAAAAAATTGTGTTGCTATTGGAACAGCTCCGCCATTCCCAGACACTCGTGTCAGGTACCGCAACGTATACGGAGTCAACACAGCAATGTCTTGAAGTGTTTCACACGATCAAAAAAATTCAAGACGTTTTTGGACGCACTGCGATACGTAGTTATTTGATCTCCATGACACAAGGGGCAAGTGATATTTTGGAAGTCATGGTATTAGGAAAGGAGACGGGCTTACTCACTGGAGGAGAAGGGGGCAATCTGCACACGTCAATACAAGCGGTACCTTTGTTCGAAACGATCGATGATTTGCATCGTGCTCCCGCAATGATGAAGCGACTATTTCAAGAAAATTTATACGTGAAGCATATCCATTCTCTCGATGGAATCCAAGAAGTTATGTTGGGATACTCAGATAGTAACAAAGATGGAGGAGTCATCGCTGCCAATTGGGAATTGCGCCAAGCATTGCAGTCGCTTACGGAAACAGCAAAAACGTTTGACATCACGCTTAAATTTTTTCATGGGCGTGGCGGAGCACTCGGGCGTGGGGGGATGCCACTCAATCGTAGCATTTTATCCCAACCCCCCCATACGATCGGGGCAGGGATCAAAATAACAGAACAAGGGGAAGTGCTTTCTTCGCGATACGGCCTGAAAGGAATTGCTTATCGTAGTTTAGAACAAGCCACTTCCGCACTTTTACTCGCCGCAGTGCACTCGCTACGGCAAGAGCGTTTAGCAGAAGACGAGCCCTATGAAGCGCACATGGAAATGATTGCGACTGCGTCGCATAAACATTATCAAGATTTAGTTTTTCGTGATCCTGATTTTTTAACTTTTTTCCGTGAATCCACCCCGTTGCCAGAAATAGGGGAGCTAAATATTGGATCACGCCCCTCCAAACGAAAAAATAGCGAACGGTTTGAAGACTTACGGGCGATACCGTGGGTATTTGCGTGGACACAAAGTCGGTATTTATTTCCTGCATGGTATGGGGCGGGTTCGGGAATCGAGCACTTCTTACACAAAGACGGGGAAGAAAACAAAGACATGAACCTGCAAATTTTACAGCATATGTATCAAAAATGGTCTTTTTTTAGGACGCTGATCGACAACATTCAGATGGCATTGGCTAAAGCTGATTTACTCATCGCCAAAGAATACGCAGCGATGCTCAAAGAAGACACGATCCGCGAGCGCATTTTCGGACAAATTTCTATGGAGTACGCACGTACTGCACAGCTGATCTTGCGCATTACCGGACAAACAGAAATCCTAGATAACGTGCCGATTATTCAAGAATCGATTCGCTTACGCAACCCTTATGTTGATCCGCTGAGTTACATGCAAGTACAGTTGCTGACCGCATTGCGGAGCATAGAACAATGGAACGATACGAACGATGAGCACACCCAACTACTACGCGACGTATTGCTCACGATCAATGGAATCGCAGCAGGGTTGCGCAATACCGGATAACATAGTTTTTATGCGGACATGCGGTCAAATGATGAATCGCAACACGTTCCCACAATCCACGCGCATCTACCGATACGGTGTTACATAAGGCAGAACGCACGATGGCGTATAAGGGGGCTGGTTATGGAATATTTCAAATCTGGGGCATGGACGACAGGAATTACCGATTTTTTGGATATCATGATTGTTAGTTATATTATATATAAGCTCATTGTGCTTGTACGTGGGACACGGGCAATGCAATTGCTTCGCGGGATCATTGTGTTGCTCGCTGTGTGGGCGGTGAGTCAGGCGTTTGGGCTGTTGACCTTGCAGTGGTTGATGAATCAGATGTTTACTTTTGGCGTGTTGGCGATTTTGATTATTTTTCAACCGGAACTTCGACGTGCGCTTGAACAGCTCGGACGGGGGAAATTTTTTGCGGTGCAAGACGCCCAAGAAGAACGATCGATTTCTTCGCGGATCACACAACTCATTCGCGCACTTCGGACGTTGTCGCAGCAACAGATCGGGGCGCTAATTGTCATTGAACGGGAAACAGGACTGACGGACTACATGGAATTGGGCACGCCGTTAGAAGCGAAATGTAGTACCGAGTTGTTATTAAACTTGTTTCACCCCAATGCACTCCTGCACGATGGGGCGGTCATGGTGCGGGGGAACATTATTATGGCTGCGGGGTGCTACTTGCCACTGTCGGACAGCCCGTTTATTAGCAAAGAATTGGGGACACGGCATCGCGCGGCGATCGGGATGAGTGAAGTGTCCGATGCGATTGGGATCGTGGTCTCTGAAGAGACAGGGCACGTGTCGATTGCGATTCATGGGCAACTGTTGCGTAATTTGGATGAAGAAATGCTCATCAGTAAATTACATGAGCTTTTACATGTACAAGAAAACGACCAAAATATCAAGAAAAAACGCGTGCGCTGGTTTCACCGAAAGAGGGGGGAAGCCGATGGATAAGTGGCTAAAAAACAAGCATGTCATTCGGGTCATTGCGTTATTAGTAGGGATATTGCTGTGGTTTATTATTCGGTTCGACGTGCCATCACCAGCACAACCTTTTGGGGTCACCACTTATTCCGAAAAATATTTGGACGTGAAAGTTCAAGTAAAAAATGTCAACGAACGACAATTTTTATTGCGGTCGATTCAACCTGAAAAAATATCGCTCACCGTAACAGGGTCACAAACTGCACTCGGTCGGGTATCCATTCGCGATTATCAAGTCATTGCGGACGCTTCTAAAGGAGTTGCCGGACAGCAACGTCTTCAACTGCAAACAAAAGGGTTTCCAGCGGACGTCAATGTGGCGTTGGAGCCTTCGACGGTACAAGTTTTTTTGGATGAAAAACAACGCAAAGAAATGCCCGTGACATTGGAAGTACAAGGGGAGGCAAAATCAGGCTATACCGTCGGGGAAGCCTTTGTGCAACCGAACCGCGTCAATGTCGTGGTCACCGCTTCATCCGTCGAGGACGTCGCAGGAGTGTTCGGTACAGTTCTTCTGAATGAAGCGACAAAGACAGTCAACCAACAAGTGCGTCTCATTGCCAAAGATCGCAACAACAAACCGCTTGATCTAGATATTTCTCCTGAAGTGGTCGATGTAGAAATTCCGATTACGAGCCCCTTCCAAACGGTGCCATTACAAGTGTTATTGGAAGGACAAACACCGCCTGGAGTCGCAATTTCTAAGTTTGAGCAACGACCAAAAGAAGTCACCGTATACGGTGAACGTGACTATGTGGAAGGCTTGGAATATTATAGTGGTCCCGTATTATCACTGCGTGACCTAACAGATTCTCAAACCATAAATTTAGAAATTCCTATCCGCAGCCAAGTAAAGCGTATTGCCCCCGCTACTGTGCTTCTCGATATTGTGCTCGAAAAAGCAGCTCAACTGGAAGTAAAAAGTGTGCCACTTATGATCATTGGACAGAACCCACTTTATACGTACGAAAGAATAAAACCAAAAAAAGAAACGACGACTGCCCGCGTCGAAGTCGCCCCCTCGTATAAAAGCAATGCTTCGCAGGATCAAATACGCGCAGTTGTCGACGTAACAGATGTCCCCCCAGGGAAGTATGAATTGCCTATTGTATGGAAACTCCCCCCATTTGTAGAAGAGGGGAACGGCAATGAAAAAACGCTTACCATAAAAATTTCGTCCAAAAAAACAAAATAATCCATAGCAACGGTCGATCACGCACCAAAGCAACGTATCGTGTATACTAGTTGAATTTACTTCGTATTTCGCATAAAATGATAGGGGGTGTGTATACAATTAGAAAAAAGTCGAAGAAATGAGCGGTCATGCATGCACTGCAACGAAAAACCAAAATGAGATGGCGTAGCACCATGGGAGGGCATGAGCGTGGGAAAATATTTTGGTACGGATGGGGTACGTGGAGTGGCCAACAGGCAGCTCACTCCAGAACTTGTCTATAAAATTGGGCGTTGTGGGGGATACGTGCTGACGCACAACCAAACCCAGACACCACGTCCCCTAGTGCTCATTGGGCGCGATCCGCGTATTTCTGGCGCAATGTTCGAAGCCTCCTTGGTAGCTGGTCTGTTGTCTATCGGGGCAGATGTCATTCGTCTGGGTGTTTTGACGACGCCAGCGGTGGCGTACTTAACACGTCATCTGCATGCCGATGCAGGGGTGATGATTTCCGCTTCGCACAACCCGTTTGAAGACAACGGGATAAAATTTTTTGGAAGCGATGGATATAAATTAGACGATCAGACAGAGTCTGAAATTGAAAAATTGCTGGATGCAAAGGAAGATACACTTCCCCGCCCTGTAAAACAGCACTTGGGAACGGTACAAGACGACCACGAGGCCAAATGGCGATATGCAGATTATGTGCAAAAGCTCTCTGCGGTAAGGTTTGATGGGATGCGTATTGTCATAGACTGCGCCCATGGGGCAGCGCATGAGTTGGCTCCTCGTATTTTTTCACAGTTGGGTGCCCATGTCATTGCAATCGGAGATAAACCCAATGGACGCAATATCAATGACGGTGTAGGATCTACCCATGTGGAGGTGATTTGTCAAGAAACACTGCGACATCATGCACATTTGGGGCTTTCTTTCGATGGGGATGCCGACCGCTTGATCGCCGTGGATGAGAAAGGACAACTCGTCGATGGAGATCATTTGTTGTGTATATTTGGTACGCATTTGCGGGAAAGCGGGCGACTGCCACATAATACCGTAGTGACGACGGTGATGAGCAATCTAGGTTTTTATAAAGCCGCCAAAACGGAAGGGTTTCATACGGTGCAAACTGCTGTGGGAGACCGCTATGTCGTGGAGGCGATGAAACAAGGTGGCTATACGTTAGGGGGCGAGCAATCGGGGCACATCGTTTTTTTAGAGCACAACACGACTGGTGATGGGATTATTACGGCGTTACAACTCACACGCATTGTAGCAGAGTCTAGGAAGCCATTGTCTCAATGGCGACAAATGATGGTGAAATATCCCCAAGTGCTTCTCAATGTAAAAGTGCAAAATAAAGACGAAGATTGGCAAGCCATTGCACAAATTATGCAGTGTATTCATGAGGTGGAAGATGCACTCGGAGACCAAGGGCGCATTCTCGTGCGGAATTCCGGGACAGAACCGATCGTTCGGATCATGATAGAAGGGGCGCACCGCCAAGAGATCGAACGCCATGCACAGCGCATCGCCCAAGCGTTTCATTTGTATTTGGGGAGTCGAGAAAGTGATTCGTATGACAGGGACCTTCTCAATTCGGAGCAACGTTTTGATTCGGGCATAGTTTAGGGCACCTCTATAAACCCCATCACCAGTCATAAATATTCTCAAAAAAACGCTTTTTTACGGCGAAGTGATTTTTAAAAATCGGTTTTTGGAGTTGCCCTTTAGGTAGTGAAGAAAAAGTGGCTACATTGTATGATTTTCGTGAGGGTGGAGGGTGAAGGCGATGTGTGGGATTGTGGGATATATTGGGTATCGGGATTCACAGACGGTATTGTTGCAAGGGTTAAAGAGATTGGAGTATCGGGGGTACGACTCAGCAGGCATCGCCGTCCACACGAAAACGGGACTCCAAGTGAGCAAGGCACAAGGACGACTCGCTGTGCTTGAAGGACAACTGCACGAACAACGGTTGGAAGGGACGATCGGTATCGGACATACACGCTGGGCGACGCACGGCAAGCCATCCCATGCCAATGCACATCCGCATACGGACGGTCGTTGTGTCATTTCAGTCGTGCATAATGGCATTATCGAAAACTATATGGAGCTAAAAGATGCCTTGCAAGCGCAGGGAGTCGTATTCACCTCGGAAACAGACACAGAAGTCGTGGCACACTTGATCGCCTCGTACTATGAAGGAGATTTGATTTCGGCGGTGCAGCAAGCGACCAGACGCATTCGAGGGGCGTACGGGTTGGGTGTACTTGCACAAGATAATCCAGAATTGCTCGTTGCGGTGCGGATGCATTCCCCGCTTATTATCGGAAAAGGGGTCAATGAAAATTTCATCGCCTCGGATATTCCAGCTATTTTGGAATATACGCGTGAAGTATACATCTTGCATGACGGCGAGATGGCGATTTTGACGCGGGGGAGCGTGCAAATTACGGATTTACAAGGGAACGCAATTGACTGTGCCACGATGCAGATTGAATGGGACTTACAAACCGCCGAAAAAGGGGGATATGCCCATTTTATGTTTAAAGAAATCATGGAGCAACCGCGGGCGTATCGCGATACGATGGTGCCGCGTCTGACTGCACAGGGGGTCGTGTTTCCCGAGTTGTCTTGGGAGAACGCGCTGATCAATCATGTGAAACGCATTCACATTGTGGCATGTGGGACTGCTTACCATGCGGGGCTCGTAGGGAAAGGGATCATCGAACGGTTGACGCGTATTCCCGTAGAAGTAGATGTCGCTTCTGAATACCGTTATCGTAGTCCAATTTTGGATGCGCAGACGCTCGTGATTGTCGTATCGCAATCGGGTGAGACGGCAGACACGCTTGCGGCGATGCGGGAAGCAAAACGTGGGGGTGCGTTTGTACTCGCCATTACGAATGTAGTCGCCTCTTCGGTCGCCCGCGAAGCCGATGCGGTCATTTTAACGATGGCAGGTCCTGAAATCGCCGTGGCCTCGACAAAAGCATATACGACGATGCTCATTGCCTTTAATTTATTTGCGATTTGGCTTGCGCAACAACACCAAATGGTGACGCCTACAGAAGCACAACAGCTGATCCAAGTACTCAAAAAACTACCAGAGCAAGTAGAAAGACTGCTCGCTACCGCCCCCCTTTGGGAGCAAATCGCAGGGAAGATCGCTTCATCAGAACATCTCTTTTTTATGGGGAGAGGGTTGGATTATGCGGTCGCCCAAGAAGGATCATTAAAACTCAAAGAAATATCCTACATTCATTCGGAGGCGTATGCCGCAGGCGAACTCAAACACGGGACACTCGCATTGATTACCGAAGACGTCCCCGTGATCGCACTCGCAACGCAACAAGATGTACTCGAAAAAATGATGAGCAATATCATCGAAGTCAAAGCACGAGGGGCACGGGTCATTGCACTGACCGTGGAAGGGAACACAGCGCTCGCTAAAATTGTGGATGAAGTCGTGTACATTCCGAAAACCGCCGATATATTCGCTCCAGCACTCGCTGTCATCCCTTTGCAATTGCTTGCGTATTATGCAGCGACGATTCGGGGAAACGATGTAGACAAACCGCGTAACCTTGCGAAAAGTGTTACCGTAGAGTAAGAAAAAAACCTCCTGTTCTTTTGGGAGGTTTTTTGGTATGAGCAGAAACGCATAATACTAAACACTGAATGAATACAGGAATTCTATAGGTTAAAAATTCCCTTTGCTTTCTCATAAAAGTGAGCCCTTTTCATTGATGTTTTTAACCAGTGATTCGTATAAGGGGCGTCGCGTAAGCGTCAAATAATCCCCACGTCATTCCGGGGGGATATGCGGTCAGCCCTGTATTTGATCCATGCATACGCGTAGGCACACCAAATGTTCCCCACCCCCTTTTTGACGAGGGGGGGACGTTTGG
>JAULZZ010000021.1:0-16102 GCA_032117095.1 Paenibacillus sp. | reverse complement strand
TGCATTTTTGGAAATGGAAAAGTTCGTTTATCCAAGCTTGTTATGGTCAGCATACGGCACTTGAAATCTCCATCCCAACAGCCGTGTAGTTTTTGCGAGAAAGCGACAACTATCTTGACAACTACCGCTATGCATAGATGTTTTTAATCAGTGTTTTAGTATAAAGTGCTTTCGTCCCACTGTTTTTCACGTGCGCAGAAGAGAAGGACATTGCTGTACGGGGTATAAATTGTTCTTGCTTGTTTGACAGTCGAACTGTAGTTTGCTATCCTAAATGCGTTGTTCGTCCTCGCTGTCTTTTTCGCTCGCTTGGTGCAGGGCAGAGACACCCTGTTACCGTTCCATCATACACGCTCTAGCATAGAAAAGGAGGCCCCTCCCGCATGGTACAAATTCGTTTGCACAACACGAATGAACACATCACAGAAAAAAGCAAAGTGATCGAATTTCTAGACGGGCAGCACATATTTTATGAAAGCTGGGACACCACCAAATTGCCCTCGTCATTACAGAATAAATTTGTGTTGACAGACGAAGAAAAGCAACAAATTCTTACGACGTTCGCACATGAGATTGCCGATTTGGCGCAGCGGAGACATTATAAGACATGGGACGTTGTCGCCTTATCCGAAGCAACGCCACATTTGGCGGACCTCCTCCAAAAATTCGCCCAAATCCATACACACACCGAAGATGAAGTACGTGCGATCGTAGGAGGAACGGGCATCTTCATTGTCCGTGGTCACGGCACGATCGGGTATTTTGATGTGATGCTCGAAGTGGGCGATGTGATCTCGGTGCCCGAACACACGGCGCATTCCTTCACGTTACGCGAAGATCGCCAAGTCGTGGCGATTCGTCTGTTTATCGAAACAGACGGCTGGATTGCCCATCCATACCATGAACAGACCGTCGACACGACGGACATCCCCGAGTAAATTTGGCTCTCCTATGATTCGTATTCGGACAGGGAAGTCATGAGCAACGGGAGCGTATCTTGCAAGGAAGAAACCGTATGCGTTGGCACGATGGTCGTTTGCGGATTTGTCGCATGTCTTCGAATCCATATATTTTCCATCCCCACGTACAAAGCCCCTTGAATGTCCGTCGTCAATTTATCGCCGACCATCATCACATCGCACGCATCGACGCCCATTTTATCGAGTGCGTACTGGAATAACGCAGGCGCAGGTTTTCCATTGCCAAATTCTCCCGAAATGACGATGTGTTCAAAATACGTAGCGAGTTTTGGTACACCAGCTAACTTCTCCCGTTGTAAATCAGGCGATCCGTTCGTGAGGAGGAGCAACGGAACGTGACCGTACATGTGATCTAGTACAGCATAGGTATCGTCATACACGTAATGTATGCTTCGGCGCAACGCAAAAAATTGCTCAGCAAGCTGTATCGCAAACGGTTTGTCGTCGATGCCCACGTGACGCAGTCCTTGATGCCATGCGGCGTGACGATACATTGGGGCGATCGCTTCAAGTTGGCGGAACATCGGATGTTCTCCCGCCACAAAACGTCCCCACAGCGCTTCGAGCGGATTGATTCCGATTTGTACAGTAAACGGGTATGTTTCATACGTGGCATACGTTTGAAATGCTGCTTGTCGCACAGCTTTTTGTACGACTTCGGCTGCAATGCCATACCGTTGCTGTGCATGGTCACACACGTTCTCAAATGTTTCTGTGATGGCCCGATCGTCCCAATACAGCGTGTCATCCAGATCAAAAAAGACGGCTTTTTTTCGCCATGGATGCGCCGTATTGTTTTCTTGTGTGTGCTTCATTGCCGATTCTCCCCCGCTTTTTCGGAACACTTGTTTGAAATAAAAAAATGTTCCGTGCTATACTGTATGTGACCCCCCACGAAAGGAAGTAAGATAACATGACAAAAATTTCAGATCGTCAGCAAAAAATTTTGGCTTTTATTCGTCAAGAGGTTGAGCGCAAAGGATATCCTCCTTCCGTTCGCGAAATTTGCGAGGGCGTTGGGTTGGCTTCTAGCTCCACGGTACACGGGCATCTCGACTCGCTCGCACGCAAAGGCTACATCCGTAAAGATCCAACCAAACCACGCGCCATCGAGATTTTAACCGAAGGCGGAGGAAATCCCGCCGTGAAACCCACCGTCACGAAAGTGCCGATCGTAGGAAAAGTAACCGCCGGCATGCCGATTACTGCGGTAGAACATATCGAAGCATATTTTCCGCTCCCGACGCATATGGTGCGTGAACACACTGTATTTATGTTGCACGTCTGTGGGACAAGCATGGTCGAAGTCGGCATCTGTGATGGCGACATGGTCATCGTTCGCCAACAAAATACCGCAGAGAATGGAGAAATCGTCGTCGCCATGACCGACGACGATGAAGCGACGGTAAAGACGTTTTATCAGGAAGCCGACCATATTCGTCTCCAACCGGAGAATGCAACATTGCCTGCGTTGCGTTACGACCACGTGACCATTTTGGGCAAAGTGATTGGGGTATTTCGGACGATTTCTTAACGCTATACTAAAAGTTAAGGGAACCTCTATAAACCGATTTTTCAAAAATTACTTTGCAGTAAACAAGCGATTTT
Source organism: Paenibacillus sp. (assembly GCA_032117095.1). GTDB lineage: Bacteria > Bacillota > Bacilli > Paenibacillales > YIM-B00363 > REEB470. The sequence goes on along the minus strand of JAULZZ010000021.1, from coordinate 13,514 downwards.
TTTTGGGTATGTTTATGTGCATGATGTAGTTTATAGAGGTACTCTTAATACAGCTCCAAATATTGTTCACGTTCCCATTGGTGTACTTGCGTACGGTAAATATCCCACTCAATTTCTTTTAGCTCGAAGTAATGTGCCAGCGCATGTTCCCCTAACGCCTCACACATGACTTCATCAGCGACTAACGCATGTAGCGCTTCTTTCAAGGTGGCAGGTAAACTCGGGATGCCTGCTTCGATGCGTTCTTCTTCTGACATCACATAAATGTTGCGGTCCACAGGAGGCGGCAAGGTCATTTTGTTTTTTATCCCATCGAGCCCAGCTTTAAGCATGACCGCCAACGCCAAATAAGGATTCGCCGCTGGATCGGGATTGCGCACTTCGATGCGCGTACTCATGCCCCGAGAAGCGGGAATTCTCACCATGGGGCTCCGATTGCTCGCTGACCACGCCACATACACGGGAGCTTCGTACCCTGGAACGAGTCGTTTGTACGAATTTACCAATGGATTTGTGATCGAAGAAAACCCACGGGCATGGTGTAAGATTCCCGCCGTATACTGTCTGGCGATCGTACTGATGCCCACGGGGTCCCGCTCATCGTAAAATACATTGACTCCTCCTTGAAACAGCGATTGATGACAGTGCATCCCTGAACCATTCACCCCGAACAAAGGTTTGGGCATGAATGTCGCATGCAACTGGTACTTTCTCGCGATGGTTTTGACGACGATCTTAAACGTTTGGATTTGGTCGGCGGCTTTGAGCGCATCAGAATACTGAAAATCGATTTCGTGTTGTCCAGGTGCCACCTCATGATGGGATGCTTCAATATGAAATCCCATTTCTTCGAGGGTAATGACAATTTCACGCCGACAATTTTCCCCCAAATCCATCGGTGCAAGATCAAAGTACCCGCCTTGGTCGTTCGTTTCCAACGTCGCCCGTCCCGCTTCACTCGTCTTGAATAAGAAAAATTCAGGCTCCGATCCAACATTCATCGCCGAAAACCCCATCTGTTCTGCTTGACGCAAGGCACGCTTTAAGATGCCACGGGGATCTCCTGCAAACGCCGTACCATCGGGCATATAAATGTCACAGATGAGTCGCGCCACCCGCTGTTCTGTCATCCATGGGAAAATGACCCATGTCTGCAAATCGGGATACAAATACATGTCGGACTCTTCGATGCGGACGTACCCCTCGATCGATGAACCATCGAACATAATCTTATTTTCCAACGCTTTTGCCAGCTGATTCACTGGAATTTCTACATTCTTCACGGCACCGAGCAAATCGGTAAACTGCAACCGTACAAAACGAATGCGCTCCTCATGGGCGATGCGCATAATATCTTCTTTCGTATAGGGCATGTCCCTCACCTCTGTATTTCTATTTTTTATTAAAGAAACGAGATAACTCTCCTTGGATCAAGGATACTTTTCCTTTGTGTTGCCCTGCCATGAGTTGTTGCTTTAATAACGCATGCAATTGCTTTTCTGTCAATTCTCGCCGTTTTCCCTCTGTCTGTTCGTTCCATACCGTGGCTTGTTCCGAGTCTTGTGTGATGGTCGTGAGCACTTGTTTGATCCCCGCGATATTGACACCTTTTTCGATCAGCGCCTTAATCTCCAACAACCGCTCGACATCATTAAAAGAAAAAAGACGTTGATTTCCAGAAGTACGTGCGGGCATAATGAGTTGATGTTGCTCATAATAACGCACTTGTCGCGCTGTCAAAGCAGTCAGCTTCATCACAATCCCAATCGGGAACAAAGCCATATTGCGACGAATGTCATCACTCATGGGGCCATCTACCTTCCCTCGTATACATCAACAATGAAAACCCGTGCTATTTTACATTATACAGGGGGCAATCAGAACACGTCAATTTACGCGATATTATACGCATGTGTATTTGAAAATCCATGTCAACACAGCTGCATACGAATCACAAATACCCTTCACGAAGAAGCCGTTTTGCCGCGGCAACGACGGCCCATTTTACATGTGCATACGTCAACCCCCCTTGTACATAGGCAATATAGGGGGGGCGTAGCGGAGCATCTGCACTCAGCTCTATGCTTGCCCCTTGGACAAACGTTCCCGCAGCCATGATGACTGCATCGGCATACCCTGGCATCGCCGCAGGAACGGGGGTCGCATGTGCATCGATCGGGGACGCCTGCTGGATCGCCTGAATAAATGAAATGAGTGCCCGTTCATGCGCAAATGCGATCGCTTGAATAATGTCAGTACGCCGTGCATCCCACCGCGGGGATACGGTGAATCCTAGCTGTTCCATCAACGCCGCACAAAATACCGCCCCTTGCAATGCTTGTCCCACGACATGGGGGCCCATAAAGAGACCTTGATAAAAAAGCCGTAGCCCTCCAGCATACGAACCGATTTCCTGTCCTACCCCAGGAGCGATCAGCCGTGCGGCGGCCTGTTGTACCAAGTCCTGCCTCCCCGCAACGTACCCCCCCGTCGGGGCAAGACCCCCACCCGCGTTTTTAATAAACGAGCCTGCCATAAGATCGACCCCGACCGATGGATGTGTCGGTTCTACCGTCTCGACCCACTCTCCATAACAATTGTCCACAAATGTAATGGCTGACGCCGACCGCTGTTTCACCCACGAGACGATGTCACGTATCGTGTCTAGCGAAAACGCAGGGCGCCAGTTGTACCCGCGGGAGCGTTGTATTGCGACGACTTTGACCCTTTTTGTCATCGCCACTTCCGCTATATCCCAAGAAATCTCCCCTTGGGGGGACAAAGGAATGCACGTCACGTGCACCCCCCAATCCCGCAAACTGCCTCGTCCGTCACCGGCATGCCCGAGTACAGGCAAGAGCGTATCGTACGGTTCTCCCGTGAGAAATACGATCTCATCACCAGGTCGTAGCACGCCGAACAAGGCAGCCGCAATCGCATGCGTGCCAGAAGCAATGTGCGGTCGCACGAGTGCCGCCTGTGCACCACACAAGTCGGCAAAGACCGCATCGAGTGTTTCTCTGCCCCGATCGTTGTATCCGTACCCTGTAGACCCGTGCATGTGCATTTCACTGACCCGGTAGTGTTGAAACGCCGTCAACACCCGCCCTTGATTGTGTTCAACCATGTCGTTTATTGTGGGCAATATAGATGCGATGCGTTGTTGTGCCTCAGCGACTGCACAGTTGAGTTCGTCTTCATTCATCTTATGTTGTTCCTTTCCTGTGCGACAGCGGTTTTTGTCCTGTATCTACTTCGTATGCGGATGCGGATCGTGCAACGCCTTGTTCAACCCGCAAGCGATCATATGTGCCATATTTTCCACGAACGCATCGACTTCCTTCGGGGTGACCACAAGATTATGTCCCAACGGTTCTAACACCTCTTGGACAAGTTGTAACCTTTCGTCTGCGGTTAAAGGAGACAAAACGCCCAATACTTCCTTGGTTTGTTTGTCGTGTGCCTGCAATGTACGTGCTAACAACTCTAGCGTGTCGTGGGCAATCGTAGACGCATATACGACCGTAGGCACTCCGATCGCAAACACGGGCACTCCTAGCGTTTGTTCGGTGATCCCCTGTCGTTTGTTGCCAATCCCCGCCCCTGGATGAATGCCTGTATCGGTAAGCTGGATCGTCGTATACACCCGTTGCAACGCACGGGAAGCCAATGCGTCGATGGCGATGACCACATCGGGTTTCAAATGACGTACGATTCCCGAGATGACTTCACTTGTTTCCATCCCTGTGATGCCCAATACACCCGGCGCAAAAGCACTCACGATGCGGTATCCTTGTGCGAGCCATGCAGGAGCGAACGTCTGCCAGTGGCGGGTGACGGTCACCTGTTCTATCGCCAACGGCCCCAATGCATCGGGCGTCACTTGGCGATTGCCCAATCCGACGACGAGCACGGAAGCAGACGGGGCCAGCCGACGTCGCACGAACATTTCCCGCAATTCACGTGCGAACGCTTCTTCTACCTTTTTGTGCATGGCGTGGTCGGTTTGACGCAATGAAGGCACCTCGATCGTCACGTACTGCCCCTCTTGCATGCCCATTTTGTGCGCACCTTGGGGGGATGTCACATATAAGCGCGTCACCATGAGTGTCGCATCGCCAAGATGTTCCACTTCGACCCCGTCGATCTCCCCGTCTTTCAACGCCTGTTCCCGTAATTCCAATGCCAAATCCGTGCGTAAACTGTACGTCTGTGCTTCTTTCGTATTCATCGCCTGTTCCCCTTTTCGTGACTGCATCTCGATGTACGCAACACCCACCAGCGTTTCCTTCGCCAGAGGACCCGCTGGGCGGTACGTATCGTGTGCAGTATTCCCTCTCACAAAAAGTCCAAACAACAAAAGAAAAATCCAAGACGATACTCACCCGCATTTCCATACCATAACAAACACGCGATAAAAACATATTTCACTTTCTCACCAAAGGAGTCCGCTGTGTCTATGTTTTCACGATGTGTTTCGTATAAATCTCCCATCTCCTTCTTGCACAGGAGAAACAAAAAGACCTTGCGAACCGCCCCTTTTGTAACGCAGGGGACAACCGACAAGATCACACAAGATGGAGATGCCTCATTATTCTTTGGAATTACGCCTCTCCTAACAGTGCCTGCGCACGGTGAAGCGATGGACGTTGTGCCTCCATCCAGTCATACATGCCCTGCATGCGCACACGTGTGCGGTTCAATGCTTCCCGAACTTGCGCAAACGCCGTACCACCGAGGCTATTTCGGGCATTTACCACGTGTTCTGGTTGTAATACGGCATAGACTTCTTCTGTGAACTCAGGAGCAAACGCCCGATACGTTTCTAGGGGGACATCCAACAAAAATATGTGGTGTTGAATGCAGTGCAAGACAAGTTTTCCGATCGTTTCGTGCGCCTGTCGAAAGGGGATGCCTTTGGTGACCAAATAATCGGCTAAATCCGTCGCATTCGAAAAATCTTGTCGCACCGCATCACGCATCCGCACTTTGCGCACGATGAGTGTCGCCATCATCGGGGCCATGAGTTGCAATGCCCCACTCACCTGATCAACGGTATCGAACATGCCTTCTTTGTCCTCTTGCATGTCTTTGTTGTACGCAAGGGGCAAAGATTTTAGTGTGGTAAGCAGTCCGAGCAAATGCCCATAAATTCTGCCCGTCTTTCCTCGTACGAGTTCTGCAACATCGGGGTTTTTTTTCTGGGGCATGATGGAGCTGCCCGTACAAAAAGCGTCATCTAACTCAATAAACCCAAACTCTGTACTCGACCACAGCACCAGCTCTTCACAAAGCCGTGACAAATGGGTCATGGTCAACGACGTCGCCGCCAAAAATTCCACGATAAAGTCTCGGTCGCTGACGGCATCGAGCGAATTTTCGTAGACGTGTGCGAACCCCAATTGGGTTGCTACCGCCATACGGTCTATCGGAAACGTCGTCCCTGCGAGTGCACCCGCTCCCAGTGGCAATACGTCGATCCGTTTGTATGCATCGATCAAGCGCGCAGTATCGCGTCCGAACATTTCTACATAGGCCAACCAATGATGCGCCAACGAAAGGGGCTGTGCCCGTTGCAAATGCGTGTATCCCGGCACGATCGTCTCCACGTGTTCATGCGCCTGATCACACAACGCTTGCTGTAAGGTGAGCAGTTCACCGACCATCGTATGTACTCGTTTGCGCAAATACAAGTGCATGTCCGTCGCGACTTGGTCGTTGCGGCTGCGCCCCGTATGTAACTTTCCCCCGACCGCCCCAACTTCGGCGATCAACATTTTTTCTACGCACATGTGAATGTCTTCATCGGCAACATCCCATGCGACGTCTCCACGAGATAACTTTGCGTACACCGCACGCAATCCCGTGACGATCGTTTCTACATCGGCCGCAGGCAAAATGTGCTGTGCTCCCAACATCCGCACGTGTGCGATGCTGCCTTGGATGTCTTCTTCATACAGCCGATGGTCGAACGGGATCGACGCCGTGTACTGTTCTACGAGCGCATCTGTTGCTTTGGTAAACCGCCCGCCCCATAGCTTATCCAATCCGTATTCACCCTTTCTGCTCATTCCCGTGTACGCTGCGATATACGCGCAAGCGCAACGCCTGCAACCGAATAAACCCCGTGGCGTCATCTTGATTGTATGCGTCCGTCGGGTCTTCTTCCATGGTGGCGATTTGGGGATGATATAAGCTGACGTCGCTTTTGACACCCGAGGCGATGACGTTTCCTTTGTATAGTTTCACCCGTACTGTCCCCGAGACGTGACGTTGTGACTCGTCCACGAGTGCTTGAATGGCCAACCGTTCAGGTGAAAACCAAAACCCGTTGTACACGAGCGATGCATATTTGGGGATAAGGGAGTCGCGTAACAACATGACTTCACGATCCATCGTGATCGATTCGATCATGCGATGCGCCTTGAATAAGATTGCTCCCCCTGGCGTTTCGTACACGCCTCGACTTTTCATCCCGACAAACCGATTTTCCACCATGTCGATGCGTCCGATGCCGTGTTTTCCACCAAGCACATTGAGTTGTTCCATCGCTTCTAAGGGCGTGACACGCCTCCCTTGTATCGCGACACAACACCCGGCACAAAATTCCAATTCGACTTCTTCTGGCGCATCTGGAGCAACCTGAGGGTCAACACTAAGCACATACATGCTACGCACATCGTTGGCGGAAGCATCAAACCACGGATCTTCCAACATGCCACTCTCAAAACTAATGTGCAATAAATTTCGATCCGTCGAATACGGTTTGGCCGCACTCGCCGCAATCGGGATGCCATGTTGTTGCGCATAGGCGATCATCTGGGCACGCCCTGGAAATTGTTCCCGAAAAGCAGGCATCCGCCAAGGGGCAATGACTTCGAGTTGTCCTCCGAGTGCCGCGGCGGTCAGTTCAAAGCGAACTTGATCGTTGCCTTTGCCCGTCGCCCCATGTGCAATCGCGTACGCCCCTTCTGCTTGTGCAATTTCCACCATCCGTTTGGCGATGAGCGGACGCGCAATCGATGTGCCCAGCAAATATTGCCCTTCATACAATGCCCCCGCCTGAAACATCGGATAAATGTAATCGGCGGCGAAAGCAGTGCGCAAATCTTCGATGTATACGTTGGATGCGCCTGTTTTGTATGCTTTTTCTTCTAGCCCTTCTAACTCTTCTGCCTGTCCAATGTCCGCGGTAAACGTAATGACTTCTGCATCGTACGTTTGGCGTAACCAGGTGAGAATGACGGACGTATCGAGTCCCCCCGAATAGGCCAATACAATCTTAGGTTTGGTCATACCCGATCACTCCTTTTTCACTTCACTATGGGTGTGGCAGTGCCTCATACGAATCACATCATTGAAAACATACACACAGAGGGCTACCTTGTGCGGGAAAGCAAACGATATTTCTCCCGTGGTGGAAAAACGTAGCCTTTCTGCAGGGAGTTATGTATTGATTCGTATCGTATGTCAACACAGCGAAGCCAACGCCTCTTTGCCCATTATATCATACAAGGGAGGGGAGACCAACGATGCACGTTTTCCCCAAAAGTCTAAGGGAAGTCGTTCCAACAAGAGGACGTCTCGTGTTTTGGGCACGCCGTCGCAAGTTGCATCTGTTCCTTTTTCATACTATGATAAAAGAAGAAAAACCACTGTTGTTTGATATCGGCTGGTTGCGCTTTCATTTTGTTCATCTCGACTGAGGAGGAATTTATCGTGATCATCGAAGACAATACGTTATGCCAAATGCAAATGGAGTTGCACCATTTGGATGAATATGCAGCACAAACTGGCTTTGTGCGTTGGCAATGGGAATATACCCGTGCGACGTACGATGCGAAAATCGTCGATCAAAAAACGGGTGCCGATTATTTTCTGCGCATCGACACACGGACGGTGTCTGGAAAACTAGAAAATCCCGCTGCGGTACTGCATATTCACCACATTTATTTAGGGCGTGGCACGTTTCCCCATGGGTTGGATTACGATTCTCCGGTGCCCGAATCCGTGCTCAAAGTGGCCAAAGAACGACTCGCCGCACTCAAAAAAAGATTATTGGCATAAGTAAATGAAAAGGCGAGGGAGTCCGGATTTCATCCTTTTGCTGATGACGATCGCTTGGGTCGGCTTTGGTATGGTCATGGTGTACAGTGCCAGCTCTGCCGAAACGGCGCATCTCCAAGGCGATCCGATGTTTTACACAAAAAAACAGTTGCTCGCAGCAGCGATCGGTTTTGTGTTGCTATTCACCTTTATGCAGATACCCCATCGGCTATGGCGCATCTTGTATTTGCCTTTATTTGTGCTCACCCTTGGCATGCTCGTGTTCGTGTTGGTCGCCTCACAAGGCACATACCCCCGCAGTTGGCTCTTATTGGGGCCTTTTTCATTGCAACCCGCTGAGGTCGCCAAACTGACGATTGTCCTTTACCTTGCGGCCATAATCACGAAAAAAGGCGAGCGGTTCGGTACATTTCGCCAAGGTTTGTTGCCTGTATTGCTCATCGTGGGGCTGTTTTTTGGCTTAATTATGCTCCAACCAGATTTGGGTTCGGCTGTTGTGTTCGTCCTGTGTGCGCTACTGCTCGTCATCGTGGGGGGAGCCAATGCCAAGCATTTGTGGATTGGTGGCACGGCAATCACGGTGTGCATCGGCGCAGCCTTGTTTGGCATGCTCAACGGACAAGCTGTCGGCAGTGGAAACTACCAGATGCAGCGGTTGTGGTGTTATGTAAATCCTTGGCAAGATGCCAAAGGATGGTGTTGGCAGCACGTACAAGCAGAAATTGCGTTTGGGCACGGGGGCGTCACGGGGGCGGGTTTTGGGCAAAGTGTCCAAAAATTGTTTTACTTGCCTGAGGCGCAAAATGACTTTATATTCGCCATTATTGGGGAAGAGTTCGGTTTTATCGGGGTCAGCCTCTTTTTGCTTGCCTTTGTATTGTACATGTGGAGAGGCATACTCGTGTCGCTGCGGTGTCCAGATCGTTTTGGCTCGTTGGTGGGCATTGGCATTATGGGGATGCTGACGATCCAAACGTGCATTAACATTGGGGGAGTTTCGCGCGCCATTCCGTTGACTGGGGTCACGTTGCCGTTTATCTCCGCCGGCGGTTCTTCCCTCATCGTATGTATGGCAAGTATGGGCATCGTATTGAGCATTTCACGCACGGTATCGCTGCCCCGTGCAAAGCGTTCTTCCTCTTAGCATGGGAACGTAGTGCGTGCGCTCCTCATACTGGACAGTGATTAAAAACATCTATGTAGAGCGACTCCTTTTGGGAGAAATTACAGTAATTTTTAGCCAATAGCATTCCTGTATTCAAACCGTGTTTCGTATCATTTTGTACAGCCCTCCCATAGGGAATTCCTCACGCAGCGACGCATTTATTTATCTTAATTAAATATTTGGTGCCCGACGGCGGAAAGGCAGCGCCTTTCCGCCGTCGGCGTTTACCCGCGCTCCCACACAAGAGCCCGTTCCCACGCTCCCGCGTGGCGGGCTCTTGTGTGGGAGCGCTTTTTTATACCCCCTCCTACGAAACACGCTGTGTTTCGTAGGAAACCCCTTTACTTCACGTACAAGTTCACGTACAAGTTCAACTACTAAACCATTCAAAAGGTTAAAAGGTAAAAATGCAAAAGATCAAAGGGAAGTCCTCGCTAAGCGGAAGCCGATAGTCGTGCCGATGTCGCCCGGTGCGTAGCTGAGGACGCTGCTCACGGTCATGAGGCTGCAGTCATGGCCCCAGCAGCCGCTACGGATCCCACGGTTTATCCCCCCAGTCGACGTAAACTGCCACTCCCACACGTTCCCACTCACGTCGTACATGCCCAAGGCGTTCGCACGCTTGCCACCGACCGCTTTCGCAGCCCCTCCTGCATTCGCACCGTACCACCCCACCGCTTGCATCTCTGTAGCGTTCGATGTGTTTTCCGTCGCACCACTCGCATAGTTCCCCGGTGTCCAATAATACGTCACGCCATTGTTTGTTGTCGTGATCCGCTCCGTGATCAAACTCCCCACCGTCGGCTGCGTCGTCCCCAGCCATCTCGCTGCCATTTCCCACTCGTTTGCCGTCGGCAACCGGTATCCGTTGTGGTTGCTTTGCACCGCACTGTTCAGTGCTGTCGTCGCACTCCCATCTCTCAACACGTTCCCGCTCGTATCCCGATACACGGGCACGAGTCCCGTCCGCTCCGAATACGCATTCAACCACACGACGACGTCGTACCAACTCACACTCGCTATCGGCAACGTCGTACTCCCTGCATTACTCCCTGCGTTTATATTCGTGTACCCGTTCAAATACGCCCACGTCCGCACTTCACTCCACAGCGCACCTGTCACTTCCGTCGTCCCAATGTGGAAATTCGACATCGACACACTCGTGATCGTATTTCCGCTTCCAATTGGTAAAGATGTAATCAATGATGCGGGCACGAGTACCATCGTCTGTCCATAACTCACCGTCACGACGCCACTGTTCGCCCCATGTGTCGCTACACCCCCTGCTGCCGTGAACGTGTTTGCTCCCACGCCCATGAGCGTATACCCGCTCTTCGCCGTCAATGTCACCGTCGCCACGTACCCCGTGCCAGACGCAAACTTCCCGTCTACCAATGCTGGGCTCCAACTCACACTCCCCGTGTACTGCGCCGTTTCCGTCACGCTCGTCGCTGCTGTCGCTCCCGTCACTGGCGCCGTGAGTCCATCGAGTGCAAGCAACGTCACTGTCGCATCTGTTTTCGGGAACACCGCCACGACAACCCCACTGTGCGCCACGTGGCTCACGCTCGTCGCTCCACTCAGTGTATATGCATTCTCTCCTACGCCATACACCGTCTTCCCACTCACGGGAACCAACGTCACCGTCGCCGTGTACACCGTGTCTGCGTTGAACTTCCCACCGCTAAGCGCAGGACTCCAACTCACGCTTCCACTCGCATAATCACTCGTCACCGTCACATTATTCCCTGCCGTCGCGCCCATCACCGGCGCAGTGAGTCCACTGATCGCCAACTGTGTCACCGTCACCGCCGTTTTCGGGAATACGGCCGTCACGACGACTGCCTCACTGTTGCTGTTTACCACGGTGTTCACACTCGTCGCTCCTGCCACGCCAAAACTATTCGCACTCACCCCAGCGAACGTGTACCCGCTCTTCGTACTGAGCGTCATCGTCGCCGTATACGTCTTGTCTGCGCCGAACACGCCTCCTGCTTCCAATGCTGGGCTCCAACTCACATTGCCATTGTATCCTGCCGTGTTGATCACCGTCGCATCCGCCACCCCTGCCACCGGCACCGTCACCCCGCTGATCGGCCCGCCCAACGCCGTCCGTGGGAACACGACCGTCAGCACGTGCGTATGCACGTCAAACACGACACTGCTCGACCCTGCCACACCAAACCCACTCGCTCCAGCCAACGTATACCCGCTCTTTGGCGTCATCGCCACGCTCGCCGTATACACGACGCCCGGCTCAAATTTCCCACCTGCTGCCAACGCTGGACTCCAACTCACACTCCCCGTATACTGCAAAGTCGGCGTCACGCTCATCGCCGCCGTCTCCCCTGTCGCAGGCACCGTCAATCCGCCGATCGTCGTCGCATCCACAATCCGCAAACTTTTTGCAATCCGCAAACCGGTGAAACTACTCGTCACCGTCGTGCTCACGCTCGTCCCTGTGCCCAGCCGTACGTTGCTCCCGCTACTCGCCACCGACCCCCCACGCACGATCCGGCTGTCCCCGTCTGCACTGTACGTGTACTCCCGCACGTTCCCACTCATGTCGTACATCCCCAGCGCATTCGCCCCTTTCGTGCCGACCGCTTGCGTCTTCCCACCTCCATTTTCACTGTACCACGCCACTGCTCCCGTCGCCCCGCTGTGGTTGACGTCTTCCACCGCACCGCTCGCATAACTGCCCGGTGTCCAATAATACGCCGTACTCCCTTCCGTCGTCGCCACCCGTGCGGTCGCCAAACTCCCACTGCTCGGACTGCCCGTGCCTAGCCACCGTGCCGCCACTTCCCACTCCGCACTCGTCGGCAACCGGTATCCGTCTGCACCGCTCTTCACGACCGCTCCGTCTACTTCTGCCTTCGTTGCGTCTTTTAACACCACATCGTTGCCATTCCGATACACCGGCGTCAATCCGTGGTTTTCCGCATACGCATTCAGCCACACGACCGCATCCCGCCAGCTCACTTCCGTCACTGGCTCTTGTCCCCCTGCCCCTGGGACTGCTCCAGTCGTTCCATCAGAACCTGCTGCCCCAACATTCGCAAACGTGTATCCGTTGTCTTGTGCCCACAGGCGCACCGTATACCACACACTGTACGTCACTTCCGTCATCCCCAGCTCAAAATCCCCGACACTTCCCCCTACCGCATTGTTCAATCCCAGCGGTACACTCGTCACCCGTCCGCTCGGCACGCGCTTGCGATCGTTCGTCGGCGGCGGGAACGTCACGTCGATCACCCCACCGTTCACACTCACCGTCGCCCCCGTTGCTCCCGTCACCGTGAAATATCCACTCGGCAACCCACTCAGTGTATACCCGTCTTTCGCGGTCAACGTCAACCGTGCCGTGTACACCGTCTCGGTCGCAAATTTCCCATTCGTCAGCATTCCCAGCCATGTCACCGTCCCCGTGTACTGCGCCGTCTCCACCACACTCCCACTCGGTGTCGCACCCGTCGTTGGCGTACTGCCCACATACCCCACCGTCGTCACACTCACCAGCTTCGGATACACCACCGTCAACACCCCGCTGTTGCGTCCGTGCGTCACACTCGTCGCACCCGCCACCACGAACGTGTTCGCCCCGATGCCCTTTAACGTATACCCTGCCTTTGGCGTCAACGTCACCGTCGCGGTATACGCCACGTTTGCTTGGTACGTCGGCGGATTGCCACTCCACACGATCGTTCCCGTCATCGTCGCCCCGTTCCACGTCGTCACTGGGCTTTGGTTGAGCTGGGGCGTCGGCAATACGAGCGCAGACGGCACCGTTTGCAAACCGTTGAACTCCGCCCGAATGACGCCTGCATCCGCCTCGTGTGTCGTCACCGCACCCGCCACCTTGAACGTGTTCGCTGGCACCCCACTCAGCGTATATCCTGCCTTTGGCGTCAACGTCACGATCGCAGTGTACACTTCCTCCGCCACGAACGCCCCATTCCCATGCAACCACTGTACCGTGCCACTGTACTGGGCGTTGTCGATCGCCGTCGTCACTGGCACTTGTCCCGCCACGGGCGCTACTACCCCGCTCACTTGCACGTTCGTAATCTTCGTCACCGTGTTCACTGGTGTAGGACTTAGGGGGGGCGTTGGACTTGGCGTGGGCGTTGGATTCCCACTCCCTCCCGTATCCGCATTTGCGTTCGTATTCGTGTTCGCTTCCACCGCCACAGCCGTCGTCACTTTCTCCTCACTCCCGACGACTTCTCCCCCTTTCTTCCCGACCCATCCCGCTTGCGTTTCCTTCGCTCCTTCTCCC